>JACZXM010000015.1 GCA_022571615.1 Acidobacteriota bacterium
GAAGTCTTCGGGCATCCCGCGCAGCAGCTGAACCGCAACCGCCACGCCGATTGCCAGACAAACCACCGCCGGTACCAAAAGGGTCGTTCTCGAGATCGTCGTACGGGGCATTGGCCCGGCCCTCCTTCCAAGATTCGGGCCCGCGCAGGCGTGGCGCAGCGTCGCGTTCTACCTTAACCGAACGGCTCCCACTTTTCGCCAGGCATGGCCACTTGCGGCCGGGTCTGTCCCCCCATTCCGCCCCCGCCCGGAGAGCGAATGCTGATGATGTCGCCGGCTTCCAGGTCGAGCCGTGCACGATGTCGCACCGGGTTCCAGCCAACAGGCGGCGCTTTCACCACGGGATCTCCTGTCCACTGAAGTCGAAAAAGCGGCCGCGTGTCCGAGCGCGCGGTGACCGACACCGATACCGGCGTTGTTGATCAGCAGGTCCAGCCCCCCTGGCGGTAGACTTTCGGCCAAGCTCTCGACGCTCGCCGTGTCGGAGACATCCAGCCGGGCGGTGCGCACGCCGAGCTGCATCAGGTCGTCTGCGGAGGCCGAATCTCTGTAGGTCGCCAGCACATCGTCACCACGATCCGCTAGTTGCCGCGCCAGCTCGATCCCCAGACCTCGATTGGCACCGGTGATCAGCACCCGCAGACCCATGGCTACACCCCGCAGGAATTCGTCCCAGCAATTCGGTTCTGTCACTGGCGACTCGCACCAGGACAGCGGTCGGCTCCACGGTCAAGTCTATCAAGCCCGGCCTGCTAATCGTGCTCGAAGAGACGGAGCTGCGGCGCGCGCAGATCCGGCCGCGCCTGCAGTTCCTCCGGCGACCCGATGTTGTGCACGCCGAGCCCGACCAACCGCATGGCCTGCCCTCGTCTCAGTCCTACCCGGCGGGCGAGCTCCCGCGCGATGGCGAGCAGTTGTTCGGGGCTGCGCACTCCCTCTGCGGCGGTGTACGAGCGCGTGATCGTGCGGAAATCACGGAATCGGACCTTGAGAGTCACCGTGCGCGCGAACAGATCGCGGCGCTCCAGCCCGGCGGCGATCCGTTCGGCAAAGCTGCGCACGTGTGGAGCGGCTTCGGCCCAGCTGTAGATGTCCTTGTCGAAGGTCGTCTCGGCTGAGATCGACTTGGGTCGTCCTGGCGGTGATACCTCGCGCTGATCCTCGCCGCGGGCCAGCTCCACCATCCGGGTGCCATGCTTGCCGAGTAGCCTACCCAGGGCGTCCGAGTCGGCCGTGGCAAGCTCGCCGATGCTCGTGTAGCCCGCATCCCGGAGGCGCTGGGCGGTCGAAGGGCCGACTCCCCGCAACCGCTCGACTGGAAGTGGCGCCAGGATCGCGGCGGCTTCACGTTCGCGGATCCAGGTCAGCCCGTCGGGTTTGTCCATGTCCGAGGCGAGCTTGGCCAACAGCTTGTTGTGCGCCACCCCCGCCGAGACCGTCAATCCCGTCCGCTCTCGTACCTGTTGCTTGATCCTGCGGGCGATCTGGAGCCCGCTGGCGGTGTGATGGCTGACATCCAGGTAGGCCTCGTCCAATGACAGCGGCTCCACGAGCTCGCTCCAACTACGGTAGATAGAGAAGACTTGGCGCGAGAGTTCCCGATAGCGCTCGAAGCGAGGCTGCAGGTAGATTCCTTCGGGGCACCTCCGCCGGGCCACGGCCATCGGAAGCGCCGAGTGGACCCCGAAGGCCCGCGCCTCGTACGAGGCCGAGGCCACTACGCCGCGGCTCCCCAATCCGCCCACGATCACCGGCGTTCCGGCCAGTCGCGGGTCGTCGAGCAGCTCGACGCTCGGATAGAAGGCATCGAGGTCGAGATGAAGGATCGTTCTCGACATGACCCATGCCATGCTAGCAGGCCTCGGGGGCAGTCTGCGCCCTACTCAATAGCCAGATTGGATGACGGATATGACCGCATCGATCTCGAGTCCGTGCAGCGAAGCCCTCTCCGAGCTGCCGACTCCTGCACTCATCGTCGATCTCGACAAACTGGAGTCGAATCTCGAGCGCATGCAGGCGCGGGCCGGGGATCTATCGGTGCGACTCCGGCCGCATGTCAAGACCCATAAGTGTGTCGAGATTGCCCAGCTTCAACTGGAAGCCGGCGCCGTCGGGATCACCGTCTCGACACTCTACGAAGCGGAGGTCTTCGCCGGCGCCGGTTTCGAGGACATTACCTGGGCGTTTCCGTTGATCCTCTCGCGGGTCGGGCAAGCAGCTCGCCTCAGCCGCAGGATCCGTCTCGGCGTGACCGTCGATTCGCCGCAGGCAGTGGCGGCGTTGACCGCCAGCGGGGAGCGGTTCCATGTGTGGATGAAGGTGGACTGCGGGTATCACCGCGCCGGGGTCGATCCGGTATCCGGAGCCCCGTTGAGGCTTGCAGCCGACATCGAGGCCGGCGGTCATGAGCTTGTGGGCCTTCTGTCGCATTCGGGCAACGCGTACGACGAACGCACCCTGGCGGGTCGGGCCGCTGTTGCCGAGGCCGAGCGCGAGCGCATCACCACACTGGCAGGACGACTTCGAGCGGCCGGTTTCGAGGTACCCGAGCTCAGCGTCGGCTCGACGCCGGGGATGACCGCGGTGGCGCACCTGGCGGGGGTTACCGAGATGCGTCCGGGCAACTATGCCTACTTCGATCGCACCCAGGTGGGGCTCGGAAGCTGCGCCGTAGCCGACTGTGCGCTAACGGTGCTCGCGAGCGTGGTCTCCTGCCAGGCCGACCATTGCGTGATCGACGCCGGCGCTCTCGCGCTATCGAAGGATAGCGGACCGGCGGACTCGGTTATGGGCGGCGTGTTCGTCGACGCGACGTCGGGAGAGCTCGATGAGGAGCTCGTGGTCACCTCGCTGAGCCAGGAACACGGCAAGCTGAATGCGCCCCTTCCGGTGGGCACCCGGGTCCGGGTGTTGCCGAACCATTCCTGCTTGGCGGCAGCGTGTTTTGACCAGATGGTCGGCGTTCGAGGTGAGGAAGTCGTGGCGAGCTGGCGGGTCTGGAACGGGCGTTGACCAGAATCGCGGTTGCACCAGTTTCGGTGCAATTCGCCCGAAGCCGTGACCGGGGCTGGTTGTAGCCAACGGCCAGTTGTTTTTCAACAGGGTCTTGCACACGTTCAGTGGAAGCTCAGTTCACCGTTCAGCAGCCCCTCGACGATTCTGGCGTTGGGAGGTGGTACCGGGTAATGGGGAAGCTCCTGCAGCGGCACCCAGGCCAGGGCGCGGTGCACCAATGGCCGCAGGGAGCCGCGGAGCGTGGCGCTGAAGAATCGGATCCACACGGTCTTGTCGGGGTAGGGGTGCACCACCGTTGCCAGCTGGGGCCCGATGGTGGAGTCCACATCGAGCTCCTCGCGCAGCTCACGGCGCAAAGCGGCTGACGGCGACTCCCCGTGTTCGATCTTGCCGCCGGGAAACTCCCACATCAGGGGCAGGTGGTTGCCGCCGTGCCGCTGGCACAGAAGCACACGCTCCGCGCGCATGACTACCGCGGCGACGACCGGGATCGCATCCTTAGGAGGGAGAATGCTCATCTTCTGACGCGCCCGGGTCCAGGTCCTGGCGTACCGCCCGGCAGCGAGCCAGGACGTCGCCCATTTTGATCGCGTGGGCCAGTGCACCCTCCAGGTACAGGCGCGCCTGCCCAGGGGTGGGCTCGGAGTCCGTCAGCTCCGTTAGGTTGTCCCGCAGCACCCAGGCCGATCGCTCCCCGTCGGCAACGATCGCATCGAGGCGCGCCGAGGCGCGCCGGGACGTGTCGTGTGCTCGCCGGAGAGCCCGCTGTGCCTCGCCCCAGTGGGAGCGGAAGTAGAAGGCCGCTCCGCACCAGAAAAGCAGAAACCCCAGGCCGATACGACCCCAGGGCAAGGGCGCGACGGTTGATGCCAGCACCACGGCGCCGCGGTCCAGACCGAATACCGGTACCAGCACGGCGGCCACTGCGCCGACGATCAGCCAGCGGTAATCCTGTAGTCGCGACATCGCTCCTCCGGGTGCCGGATCGTACCATGTCGCGAACCGCGCAGGCCGTGGTGGAAGTGGGGCGTGTCCATCCCACTTCCACCACCGCCTGCTCGATTGACCGCCTCTGTATGCCAGGCTACCTTGTCCATATGAGCTCCTTGGCAGCTGTCGCGCATCGCGAGGCGGATTCCGCCGCCGACGGCTTCGGACGGTGAGGGAAGTGCTGCGCATCCGCGTGCGGCTGTTTGCCCGCCCGCGAGAGATCTGCGGTACCGATACTCTTGATCTCGAGCTGCCCGTGACGGCTACGGCATCGGACTGTTTTACCGCGCTCGCGAGCAGGCATCCCGAGCTAAAGTCGCTGCGTGAGGCGCTGATGGTGGCGGTAAACGAGGAATACGCGCAGTGGAATACGCAGCTTGCTGACGGTGATGTTGTGGCGCTGATCCCGCCGGTCAGCGGCGGCTGCGGCCGGGCGGGAACGTGGCCGCGATGAGCCAGCCCGGGCGGCTTCCGCGGGTCCGGGTTACCGATAGGCCGATCTCTGCCGACCGCCTCGCACGGAGCGTGGCATCCCCGCACGCGGGCGCAATCGCGACGTTCGAGGGCGTTGTACGCGATCACCACGGCGGCAAGAGCGTCGCGTTCCTCGCGTACGAGGCCTATGCCCCGATGGCTGAGAAGATCCTGCAGCAGATCGCCAGCGAAGCCGCCAGACGATGGCGGATCGAGGCCGTGGCGGTGCACCATCGTACCGGCAGGCTCGGGATTGGAGAGGTGTCCGTAGCGATAGCAGTCTCGTCGGCCCACCGCGGCGAGGCTTTCGAGGCCCTGCGCTACGTCATCGATACGATCAAGGAACGAGCCCCAATTTGGAAACGTGAGACGGGCCCCGACGGCTCGTTTTGGATCGAGGGACCGGATTACGTGCGGGCTGGCGACTAAGGGTTCGTGCCGGTCCCTGCGTGCTAGAATCGCGCCCATGTCGAAGGCCTTTTCCCGCAAGGATCTCAAGCACCAGGACGAGTTCCTTACCGGTGCGACCCACCTGGCGCAGTGGTTCATTCAGCGTCGCAAGAGCATCGGCCTGATCCTGCTGATCGTGATCGCCGCGGTGTCCGTGTTGCTCGGCATGCGGAGCTACCGGTTGCGACAGGAGCAGGATGCGGCCGCCATGCTCGCGGTGGCACTGCGCATCTACAATTCTCCGGTCGTTCCCGAGACGGAAGGCTCGATCGCGGTTGCCGAAGCAGACGAACACGGCACCGGCGGGCACACACACTACCCCTCGCTCGAGACCAAGCTCGAGGCGTCGGTGGCGGCGCTCGAACCGATCGTGCAGGAGCACCCCGCAAGGCCATCGGGCCGCATGGCGGCGTTCTATCTCGGCAACGCGTTGGCGAACCTGGGGCAGTCCGACGCGGCGATCGCCGCGCTCGAGCAGGCGGCGAAGTCCTCGGCCCCGATGCTCGAGGCGATGGCGCGCCTCCGTCTGGGCCACTTGTATGTCGACCTGGAGCGCTACGAGTATGCCGTCGCCGCGTTTCGACCGCTGACCGAGAATCCACCCGAGGGATTCCCCGTCGAGGAGGCCCTGGCGTCCAAGGCTAGGGCCCACGAGGCCGCCGGCGATCCGCAGTCGGCGATGCTCGCCTATCAACGCATCGTCGAGGATCACCCGACGTCGATCTACGCGACGGTGGCCCGCACGCACGCTCAGGAGCTCGCGGCAAGCCTTGGTGTGGACCTCGACATCGAAAGCTGAGTGAGCAGGCGCTTCGGCATATTCGCGGTGGTCGTTTGCGACAGCGTAGGGTGCGGCGAGGCTCCCGACGCGGTGGAGTTTGGCGACCAAGGTGCCAACACGCTGGCCCATGTGATCGAGTCGCAACACCCGCGGCTTCCGAACCTGGCGCGACTGGGGCTTGATCGGATTCCCGGGGTTCCGCCGCTCGCCGGCCGCACCGCAGAACCGGGCGCGGCATGGGGGCGGATGGTGCAGCAATCACCCGCCAAGGACACGATGCTCGGTCATTGGGAACTCATGGGGGTCATCGCCGAGCACGGTTTCCCACTCTACCCCGAAGGCTTCCCGGAGGAGATACTGGCACCGTTCCGCGCCCGAATCGGCCGCGACATCCTGGGGAACCGGGCCGCTTCTGGAACCGAGATCATCAAGGAGCTCGGTGGCGAGCACGTTCGTACCGGGCGACCAATCGTCTACACGTCCGGTGACAGCGTCTTCCAGATCGCCGCTCACGAGGACGTCATCGGGGTGGAGGACCTGTACGCCATGTGCCGCATTGCACGCCAGCAGCTACGAGGTGAGCATGGGGTCGGGCGTGTCATCGCGCGCCCATTCGTCGGCCACAACTCGGATGATTTCAAGCGCACGGTACGCCGCAAGGACCTGCCGCTGCCGCCACCGGCGCCGACAGCGCTCGACCATCTGCAGGCAGCCGGGATCGGCACCTACGCGATCGGCAAGATCCACGATATCTTTGCCGGTCACGGAATCACGCAGTACGAGAAGACGCCCGACAATGCAGCAGGGATCGAGGCCACTCGTGTCGCCCTGGCAACGACGCCGCAGCCGTTTGTCTTCACCAACCTGGTCGACTTTGATGCGGAATTCGGCCACCGCAACAACCCTGCTGGGTACGCTGCGGCGCTCGAGCAGTTCGACCGCGCGGTGCCGGAGCTGCTTGCCGCACTGCCGGAGGACGGGTGCCTGGTGATCACGGCGGATCATGGTAATGATCCCACCACTCCTGGGACCGACCACTCGCGTGAGTGTGTTCCGCTGCTGGTTGCAGGCGCGCAGGTCGGTTGCCACGACTTGGGCACGCGCGCCACGTTCGCCGATCTCGCGGCAACGATCCTGGACAACTTCGGCGTCGACGCGCCGACTGCTGGCCGGTCGTTCTTGTCCGAGATCTAGCCCGCTGAGAAATGCGGGCTAAGCAAGCTAGTCGTGCCTGTCAATCCGGGACTCGATCGCCGCGAGCTTTTGCTCCAGCCGCGCCGACTGCCGGTGAAGACGCCATAGATAGACAAAGGCCACGATCCAGACCGAGGCCAATCCTGCGAACAGAAAGCTGAAGCTGTTCATCTCGTTCACCTTGTCGTCGTTGGCAGGTCGTCAGCGTTGTTCGCGCACCCGCTCGTGGGCCGCAATCGCCCGGCGCTGCAACCGTTCCAGGCGCAGTCGCAACGTCAGCATGAGAGCGAACAGGAGAAAGGTGGCAACGACGCCGAGCACGATAGTGATCAGCATGCTCGACTCGACTCCTTGTCCGATCGATCCCTCGGTCATGATCACCGCGCCGGGGTGCAGCGTACGCCACCAGGTCACCGAATAGTGAATGATGGGCAGATCGACGAATCCTATGATGCCGAGCACGGCACAGTACCGGGCCACCTGCTGCCCGTCACCGCCGTAGCTCCGTAGCATCAAATAGGCAACGAAGATGAGCCACAGCACCAAGGTGCTCGTGAGCCGTCCGTCCCAGACCCACCAGGTACCCCACACTGGCTTCCCCCAGATAGGGCCGGTGATCAGGACGATGGTCGCGAACACGGTGCCGACCTCCGCCGCGGCCGTGGCTAGCTCGTCCCACCGTTCCTGCCGCTTCCACAGGTACATGAGGCTGGCGAGGAACACCAGGCCGTAGGCGACGTACATGGTCAGGGCGGCGGGAACATGAAAGTAGAAGATGCGCTGAACGTCACCCATTACTCGCTCGGTAGGGGCGTAGAACAGCGACGCCCAGAGTGCAGCGAGCATGGCGACGGCGGCGACGGGAACGAGCACGCGCCATGCGTCGGCGGGGGGCTGCGACGCAGACTCGGTAGCACGAGCGGTCACCAAGATCATTCCTCCAGGATCGCCGGGAAGGTCAAGTACCCAATGCCCAGAAACAGGACGTCGAACGCCAGGAGCAATTGTAGCCATTTCTGCTCCTGTCCCAGCCCCTCCCCGGACAGCACCGCCGAGGTTGCCTCGACGACGGCGATCAAGAGCGGCACCGCGATCGGGATCAGCAGTAGGGGAAGCATGGCCTCCCGGGTACGAGTGCGCACCGCCATGGCCGCAAACGTCGTTCCCAGGCTCACCAGACCGATGGTACCCAGCAACACCACCAGCGCCAGCTCAACGAGCCCGCCGCCCAGCGGCGGATCGAAGAACAGCACGAACAGCGCCAGGGTTACGGTTTCGGAGGCGAGCAGCACGAGGAGCAACGTGGCGCACTTGGCAAGATAGAGGCTGGTGCGCGGCACCGGGCACAACATCAGGCCCTCGATTCCGCCGTCCTCCCGTTCGTTGAGCATCAGGCGGTTCATCGCCAGGATGCTGGAGAAAAGGAAGGCGATCCACAGGATCCCCGCACCGACCACGGTGACATCTCGAGTTCCCGGGTCGAAGGCGAAATTGAACACCAGTAGAACCAGCAACGCGAAGAACACCGTCGAGGTCAGCGCCTCCTTGGTGCGTAGCTCGCTGCGCAGATCCTTGCCCACGATGCATGCGATCCGGCGCAGGCCGCTCATGCCGTGGCCCCGTGTATCAGGCCTTGGTACAGGGCCTCCATCTCGCCGCTGTGGAGGCTGCTGGCCGGACCGTCATGAACGATTCGGCCGGCGCGCAGCACCAGGACTCGGTCCGCCAGCTCATGACCACGCTGTAGGTCGTGGCTGGTCATCAGCACCGTTCGCCGGCGTTCGTGTGCCCGCTCGAGGATGGCGTGCAACGTGTCGGCCGCGGTTGGGTCGAGTCCCGAAAACGGTTCGTCGAACAGGAGAATATCGGGGTCGTGCACCAGCGCCCTGGCGATGGCGCAGCGTTGGAGTAGGCCACGTGAGAACGTGCGTACTGGATCGTGGGCCCGATCGCACAGTCCCACCTGGTCGAGGACCTCGTCGGCCCGGTGCGCCGCATCCTCGACATCGAACATCGCAGCATAAAACAGCAGGTTCTCGTGCGCGGTGAGCGCCCCATACAGAAACGACGCGTGCGAGACCACACCTACATGCCGCCGCAGATCGGGCGTGGCGCTGCTCAGGCGGGTACCGTGGATCTCGACGTAACCGGCGCTAGGATGCGCCAGGGTCGCCACGCAACGCACAAGGGTAGTCTTACCGGCTCCGTTGGGACCGAACAACGACACGAACTCCCCGCGCTCGAGCTGCAGGTCGATGCCGGCGAGGGCAACCCGGTAGCCGAATCGTTTGTCGAGCCCGACGATCCTGATGGCGGGAGCGGCGGGATCCAAATCAACTACCTTCTGCCCGGCCGGCGGCCAGACTTGGTGCGAGCTTGAAGTCGGCCGCCGAGCTGCTGATCCAGTAGCAGGAGGCTCTCGATCGCGGCGCCCCGCCGGCGGAAGTACTCCCCGCTATCGACCCGACCGGCCTGGTGCTCTCGATCGAGCTCGGCCACGTCCTGCACCAGATGGTCGCGGGCCTGCTCACCGTAGCGCATGTTGCCTCCGTGCAGCGATGCCGCCATGGCGAGCACGAGGCTCGAGCAGAGGCCGATCAGGGCCCAGGTTTGTGTGCTCAGGCGGTGCCGGGCCGGCCCGATCGTGAAGACGATCTCCGAACCCGGCTGCAGTGCCTCGGCGGTCCACAACGCGTAGTCCTGGTCGCCGATTTTCTCCGCCGGTCGCGGCTCCAGCATGCTTTCGGTGATTTCCACCGCGTCGGCCACCGAGCCTCCGAGCATCAGGCTGACAGATTGCGCCGGGTAGGGGAGCGCCAACCGCACCGGAACCGGCTCCCCGTTCTTCGACACCAGATCGTAGGTCACTGCGACCTGTCTTCCTTCCGGCGGTACCGGTCGCGCGTCCAGGACACGGTCGCTGCCAAACTCGGATTCGGCCTCATCCAGGGCGTCCTCCGGCGACGGAAACGGGGCCGCCCGCACCGACTCTGCACCGGGCGGTAGGGGAATGACCAGGCCCGCCCTACGTCCGTCCGATAGCTCGGGGCCCCCGGCAAAGGCGGCTTCGCCGGTGTTGATGACGGTCATGAATTGTAGGACCTTATAACGTTGCGGGTCATCGACTTGGACGATCAGGTGCAAGGTCTCGACGTGCAACGGGCGTCCCTCGGAGACAACCGGAAAGACCCCGACGTCGAACGACAGGTCGGATCCGGGGGCCACGGTCTGGGTGCCCGAGTAGTACACGACGCCGGCAAACTCGGCGCCGACCCGCGCGTGGTGGGCAACGGCCGCCGGCACCCGCTGCCATGTGACCTTGCCGGCGCGATCACTGGTAGCGCGGTGCTCGGATACGATCTGGGTGCCGTCATGCACCTCGAGCACGACCGGCACTCCCTCGGCCGGAGCACCGTCGGGCAAGTTGACGGTGGCGGTGACGGATACGCTGGCGGCTTGCGCTATCGCCGCTGGCGGCAGCGTCCCGGTCAGCAGGATCGAGATCAGCAGGAGCCGCCCGAGGCGACACGCGTGACTCACGAGATCGATCCCCCTACGCGGTGACGTGGAGTTTCGCACCGCATCCGGCGCAGAAATGGTCCTGTGCGCCGGCCGGGCGGCCGCACTGGGTGCAGAACAACACTGGCCCCGTCTCGGTGCTTGTCGGGCCAGCCGGAGCCTCTCCTGTTGACGGAGCCGGAGCTTTTCCTGCCGGCGCAGCCGGCGCCTCTGGTGCGCCGATCTCTTCTCGTGCCCGGGCGATGACGCGCTCCAGCTGATCGGGGCCGCGGGGAGGACGAGAGCCCAGGGCTTCGATCTGCCCTATCACCTCGACGGCCTCGCCCTTGAGCTTCTCTACCTCGGTCTGGTAATCGGCTTCGGACACCTTGTCGGTCCGCAGGTCGAACCCGGCCTCCCGAATCGCGCCGTAGATCGCCAGCTTGCGTTCCTGCAGCGCAGCCATCTCCGACGCTGGCCCCAGAGCCTCCCCCAGCGCCAATAGCGGTGGTCGCCATAGCGGATACAGCAGCGCCGCCAGAATCACGATCAGGAAAACGATAGCCACCGCGGTTCCCATGTTCGTCAGTCGTCGAGCTCGCGCAGCTCGCGGTCGATGAGCTCGCGCAAACGCGCTCGCTCGGGATCCGCCGGAGCGTCGACCGAGGCTCGTCCCTCATCACCATCCGGGCTCTCGCTGCCCGACGAGGAACGTGTCCAGTGCGCAAGGACCGCTGCGACAGCAACCGCGCCGAGCGTCAGCAGCAACATGGGTGCCGCCCATGCCGACAGCCCGAGACCGGAGAAAGAGGGCTTGATCCGAATCGACTCGTTGTACCGTAGCACCAAGGTCGTCATGATCGCGCCGTCATCATCCCCTTGTTGCACCAACACTCCCAGCTCCTCGAGCATACCGTCGGCGAAGCCACAGCCGCAGGTGCCGATCGGTCGCAACGGGCAGGTGCCGCACTGGCAGCCGATCTCGCCTGCCAGACGATCGAACTGGGTGAGTCCGCGCGGCGATTGCGCCAGCAACCAGGCCGAGCCGAGCCCGAACGCCGCCGCGCCGATCGCCGCCAGCACCCATCCGCGGCTGATTCGCCAGCCTGCCCCTGCGGTGCCGTCGGACCCCATCAGTAGTTGGCCATCCCGGTGACAGAGCGCCGTCGGTCGGGGATCATGCAAATGGCCGTTCCCAGCGCCAACACCGCGCCGCCGATCCAGATCCACTTCACGAGCGGGTTCAAATACACTTTGAAGGTCGCGGTCTGCGACGGATCCCACCCGGCCAGAACGAGATACAGATCGTGCTGCAAGCTGCTCCAGATCGCGACCTCGGTTGTCGGGTTCTCCTGCCCTGGATGGAAGTGGCGCTGCGGCACCAGGCGAAACACCGGCTGGTCACCGCGGAACGCGATCACGCTCGTGGACACCACACCTACGCCCTGGGTGGTGAAGTCGTGCATCTCTTCGTACTGGAGCCGATAGTCTCCTATGTCGACCGTTTCGCCAGGCCGCAAGGTGGCCTCAACCTCACGCTGGAAGACGCTCGAGCCGGTGATTCCGACCGCCATGAACACAATGCCCACGTGGATGACGTAGCCCCCGTAGCGGCGCTTGTTGCGCATCGTCAATCCAACCACCGCCTGCGCCAGGTTCTCGCCGTGGGATTCCGCACGTGCCCGGGCACCGCGCCAGAACTCCTGAATCACCGTTGCCACCACGAAAGCGGATAGGCCCATCGAGATCAACGTGAACGGAGACGTGGTGGCCATCACGGCAACCAGCACGCCGGTCGCCAGGCCCGTCAGGCCCGGCCAGCGGAACGCGCGCCTCAAGCTCGGCCAGGAGGCGCGGCGCCAGGCGATGAGCGGTCCCACCCCGGTAAGCGCCAACAACGCCAAGAAGATCGGGACGGTGACCCGGTTGAAAAACGGGGGCCCGACCGTGATCTTGACACCATTGATCGCCTCGCTCAGAACCGGGAACATGGTCCCCCAAAGGATCGCGAAGCAAGCGACCACCAAAATTAGATTGTTGAACAGGAAAGAAGACTCACGCGATAGGAGCGACTCGATTTGACCGGCGCTCTTGAGCTGCGGTAGGCGCCATGCCACCAGGCCGAGACCGAGCGCCAGCATCAGCGCCAGAAAGCCCGCGAACATGGGGCCGAGATTCGAGACCGTGAAGGCGTGCACCGAGGAGACGATTCCCGATCGGGTGAGGAAGGTGCCGAAGATGCAGAACGTGAAGGTGGCGATGATCAGCAGCATGTTCCAGACTCGGAGCATCTGCTTTTTTTCCTCGATCATCACCGAATGCAAGTAGGCGGTGGCCAGCAGCCAGGGCATGAACGAGGCGTTCTCCACCGGGTCCCAACCCCAGTATCCGCCCCACCCCAGCTCGACGTAGGCCCACTGCGCACCGAGGGTGACCCCGATCGACAGAAAGAACCAGGAGATGATCGTCCAGCGACGAATGGCGTGCAGCCACGAGGTGTCCAGACGCCCGCTGGCCAGCGCCGCGATCGCGAAGGCAAAGGGAATGGTGAAACCGACGAACCCCAGGTAGAGGTTGGGCGGATGGATCGCCATCGCAGGGTTTTGCAGCAGTGGATTCATGCCCAGGCCGTCTTGGGGCGCGAAGGGCAGCATCTCGAACGGATCTGCGGCGAACAGCTGCACCGCCACAAAGAACATCGTGGTGAACATGCATACGGCGTAGACGTACGGCATCAGGGCATGGTGGCGCCCGCGATTGCTCCATGCCGCCAGCGACGAGTATAGACACAGCACCACCGTCCAGAGCAGCAACGATCCGGCCATGCCGCTCCAAAGCGCCGACATCTTGTAAACAAAGGGCTGGTCGATGCGCGAGTTGTCGGCCACGAACCGCACCTCGAACCGATCGTTCGCAAGCAGCCACAGCAGCGAGAAGGTAGCGGTGACGACCAGGGCGGAGGTTGCGTAAACGGCGTTGCGGGCGCTCCCTACAAGTGCCGGCTGCTGGCGCCACACTCCGATCAGCGAGGCAAGGACGGCATAGCCGGCGACGGCGAGCGCGGCGATGAGTGAGATATGGCCGAGGGCAATCATTGGGCTAATAGCGTCCTGTCCGAGGGCAGAGAGAGACTCCTACATCGCCGTCCTGGCGACCCGCGTTGCGACCGTCTACGTCGACGTTTGGGCCCGAACTTCCACGCCGGCTTCGCGATACTTCCGGTAATCGGTCTCGGACTCGTACTTGGATGGGCACTTCGCGAGTACATGCGTGGCCTCGAAGACCCCGTCCGCGCCGAGTTTCCCTTCAACCACTGCCTCAGCGTTATCGACCAGCGTGTCGGGCGCGATACCGTGGTAGACGACCGGCAACGTCGCACCTCCCTCGTGGATGATAAAGGTGCGATCGAGGTGGTTGAGGTTCGATATCTCGATGGTCCCCGGGACCACCTTGCCCGCGACTCGCAGCGGCGTCCCGGCAAGGTCGTCCTGCTGCATCATGACCTCACTCACGGTGTAGTAGAACACCATCGTGTCCCGCATGCCTGTGAATACGAGGTAGGCCATAGCGACGGAGATAAGGACGGCGACGATAACGAACTGGCGGCGTTGCAAACCCATCGGGCTACGCTCCGCTTGGCGGGTCTCTGGATAGTTGGATCGTAGCATAATCGCTACCTCCGGAGGCGCCCCGCGAGCGGCTCCGAATGTCGCCCGGCCCGCGCTCTGATAGCGGGCCGTATTGGATCGAACAGGCTCGTCCAGAGGACGTGACGCCGACTGCTACTTGGTGAGTCTCCGTTTGATCCTGGCGCCGGTTCTCCTGTCGACCATGACCGACGGGATGTCGATCGAGCCGTCGTCGCCGCCCATGTTCACCGCGCTGCCGGCGACGTTGTTGACAACGATGACGCCGACCGCCCCGGCATCCTGCGCGTTCTTGACCTTGACGACGAAGAAGCAGTCGCCCCGATCCAGGACGGCGATCTTGCCGGCGACCGCATCCGCGTTGATCAGCGGCGCGCACGCAAGGGTCGGAGACGCCGTCGCATCATCGACGAGAACCAGGTCGGCCGTCACGCCTGTTTCGTCGAGCGGCGGGCCGAAGGCGGCCGTTCCCACAACGTGAGTGTCGGCCAGGCTGGGCGGCGAATTGATACGGACAACGATGCTGCCTTCGAGCAAACGCCGGGCACGCCGCCGGGTCCTGTCGCCGGCGAACGCGACCTCTCCCGTGCGGACGGCTGACTTGCGGCGACCACCGTCGGTGAGCTGGTCCCAGGTCTTGTCTTTCTTGTTGTCGTAGGTCAGCGTGGTGAAAATGTCGGGGGCGCCTTGAAACAGCCTGCCGCTCTGGAGGTCTGACAACCCCGTGAAGCCGAGACCGTGGGCCATCTCGTGCAGCGCCACCGTGATGAACGACGATTGACCGGCCGGCACATCGTCGTCCAGGCCGTAGTAGAAGCCGGCCCGGCCCGCCCCGAGACACCCATTGTCGATCGCCGAGTTGAAGGACATGACCAGGTCGGCGGCGACGGGGTCGGAATCATCGGCCAGACTCAGGTTGGAGCTGGCGAGCGACTCGGCCAGCGGCCCTGGGTACCACACGCCGGGCAAACCGCCGGGGACGTCCCGAAACACAAAGCGCGGCCCGGCGCTCGCCAGCACCGCGCCGCCGTCCTCCGAGCAGGTCATCTCCCGGAACCGCGTCTCTACGTTGACCGTCACCGAGCTGCCCAGGATACGCTGCCAGGTATCAACGACAAACTGCAGCGCCGCGCGCCGCATTTCGCCAAGAGCGGCGTCGTTGAACCCGGCGCCCGGACCGTCCGAGAAGTCGATCCTGGCGTCGAAGCTGCCCGTTCGCCATCCCATATCACGCATCGCGTGCTTGCTCAGATCGACGTCGTTGACCGATAGATCGGGCGAGATGAACGGCTCCATCAACAGGTTGGGCCTGGCGGCGGGGTCGAAATGCGATCGGCTCGAGCCCGGCTCGATCGGATCTGGGGTGTACAGCAGCACCCGTCCGCCGGCATCGGCTCCTGCCGTTATCTCCGGGTCGACAACCAGTGTGGCGTTGATCGTGACGGCGGAGGCGCGGTCGGCGGCGGGCGCGTCGCGAGCACTCTCCCCGACCGAGTCATCGTGCCGGCGTGACAGCGCAGCCGCGATGTTCTCGTCGCCTTGCAGGCAAACGAGCTGCACGCTGCCGTCGGGGTTCGTTCGCGCGATGATGGTGTGGTCCGCCCAGCCGTCGAGGAGCACCCCTTCGCCGCCGCCGCGCAGAGAGAAGCCATGCAGCTCCGCTGCCGACCGGACCTGAGTGGCCAATGCCTGCGCCGCGATAGGTAACGACAGCGCCAAGATCAAAAGCGGGCGAAACATTGCTTTCCTCCCCAGCCGAGCCTGAATGGCGCATTCTAACCGCCGCGGGTCGATCCGGTACTTGAAGAGCTTACGATCGCCGATCATGCCCACCGGGACTTGGTGCCCGTAGTCTCGTTCCCAGGCCGGATCGTTCTCGACGTTGCGCTCCTCGAGGCGGACCCTGTAGCGCCGGAGAACCGGCTGCAGGGCCTCCTTGGCGACCTCGCACAGGTGACAGCCCGGCCGGCTGTAGAGGACCAAGAGCAGCTCTTTTGCCATCATTCCCTCGTCGCCGCCCACGACGCCACCGCAGCGTCCCGTTCGCGGCCAGCGAACTCCATCATGGTAAACTCCGGCTCCGCTCGTTCAACTGCCGGACCGCGTTCGCGGCCTGTGTCTTCCCGTTCCGGGTTACCAATGACGCCTTCGGGACTCCGTGTCACGTTTCTAGGTACTGGGACCTCGGCGGGCATCCCCGTGATCACCTGCAGCTGCGAGGTGTGCACATCGGAGGATCCACGCAACCGGCGACTCAGGGCAAGCCTATTGCTCGAATGGGAGAGCCGCGAGGGCGCGGTTCGGGTGCTGGTCGACACTTCAACCGATCTTCGCCAGCAGGCGCTTCGAGCCGGGATCGACCGTCTCGACGCCGTCATCTACACGCACGCCCACGCGGATCACATCCTGGGGCTGGACGAGCTGCGCATCTACAATTTCGTCTACCACCGGCCAATGCCGCTGTACGGTGACGCCGAAACCCTGGCCAGGATTCGCCAGATGTTCTGGTACGCCTTCGACAAGAACGCCGTCGCGGTGCCACGCCTCGATCTGCACGAGATTGACGAGCAATTCGATCTCTTCGGCGTTCGGA
>JACZXM010000385.1 GCA_022571615.1 Acidobacteriota bacterium
TTTACCGTGGCATGTTCAACAACTACATCCTGCCGCGGTGGTCGGATGTGCCTATCGACCAGATAACCCGACGGTCGGTGCGCACATGGCTAGCCCACCTGTCGGCGACCTCGGGCCTAGCACCAGACTCAGTCAAAGCCGTGTATCGGTCTCTGTCGTCCCAGTCTGCGGCGGTCGTCGACGAATTCCTCGACACCAACCCGATCCAGCGACTTGCTCGTGTGCTGCCGGCGGTACGTCGCGACAAGCGGCCGCCGAAGGCATGGCACCCCGAGCAGCTCAGCCGCGTGCTGCGCTCAGCCCGCGAGATTGGAACGCTCGACGAGTGGCTCATGTTCGAGACGGCCGCGGCGTGCGGGCTACGGATCGGAGAGCTTGGCGGCATGCTGTTTCAGGGGGCCAAAGGGAGCGGCGATCCGCCAGAACAACCTGCGCAAGCCAGTCTTGGCTCCGGATCATCAAACAGGCCCGTGTGCCCGACCACGGCTTTCACGGCTTCCGCCACACGTGGGCCACGAACCGGCTGCGCGAGGGCGTTCCCCTGTTCACGGTCAGCCGACAACTAGGCCACTCGTCGATTTCGACGACGGCCGATGTCTACGGCCACATCCTTCCGATCTTGAGCGCGCGCCGCGGCGAGATCAGGCTGAGTAGGGGATCCGAGATGCTTGCAATTTGCGGCGCGAACGGTGGCGAAAACGGCACCCATACGGCACCGATATCAGATTCGAGTCTGAAAATCAGCGGGGCAGTTGAGGCGGTGAAGTCACTGTGACGAAACGACTTATAGCGAGAGCCGGCGCGGGGACTTGAACCCCGGACCTGCTGATTACGAATCAGCTGCTCTGCCACTGAGCTACGCCGGCTACGAAGCGGAGTGTAGCGGCGGCGCCGATGGCTCGCAATTCTGTCCGTCCCCGGTGCACTTCGTCGCTTTCCGATGCCGTGATAGACTCCGCTTGCTCTTTGGGGGCGAAGAGCGGCGGCCGGAAGGCCGCAAGTCGGGATGACATTCGAGCAGGCTGTAGATCACCTCTCTGGGGGGCCAACGGTACGGGAGGTCGGGACGCGTGTGGCGTCTGTCCAAGCTCAATATTCGGGGGTTCAAGTCGTTCGCTGAGCCGGCCGAGCTGGTGTTTCCGGAGGGGATCACGGCGGTCGTGGGGCCGAACGGCTGCGGCAAGAGCAATATCTCCGATGCCATTGTGTGGGCGCTAGGGGAGCAGAGCACAAGCGTGCTGCGCGCCCAGCGCATGAACGATGTGATCTTCCAGGGCACGGCGGCGCGCCGGCCGACGGGGACCGCGGAGGTGACGCTGCATCTGACCCGCCGCACCAACGGCGGCGGCAATGGCAGCGGGAGCCGATCTGAGGGCGCCTCGGAGGTGCTGTTCCCGCTCGAGGAGATCGAGGAAGCTCAGCAGGAGGAGCTCAGCATCACCCGGCGGATCTTCCGCTCCGGCGAAAGCGAGTACCTGCTCAACGGCAACAAGTGCCTGTTGCGCGACGTGCGGGAGCGGCTCCTGGGCACCGGGCTGGGCGTGCGCGCCTGCTTCACCATCGAGCAGGGTCGTATCGACCAGATCCTGTCGGCGAGCCCGGTGGAGCGGCGTGCCCCGATCGAGGAGGCCGCCGGTATCTCGGCATACCGGGGGCGGCGCCATCGGACCAACCTCAAACTCGAGGCCACCGCCCTGGACCTAGCGCGGGTGGAGGACATCTGCGACGAGGTGGCACGGCAGATGCGTTCGCTCAAGCGGCAGGCGGGCAAGGCGCGGCGCTATCGCGAGCTGCGCGATCGGTTGCGCAAACTGGAGCGTGAGTGGTTCTCGATCCGGCTGCTGGAGTCCGAGAGCGCGATGCGGGTATCGGGGGCGGCGCTGAAGGCGTCGGAACTGGGTGAGGAGACGGCGCGCTCGACGCTCGAGCAGGCGGCGGGCGCTTGGGAGCAGGCGCGGCGCGCTTGGCGCCAGCAACGCCAGGCCCACGCCGCCCGGCGGCAGCGCCTCTACAACGCACAGGTCGAACACGAGCGAGCCAAGTCGGAGGGCGAGCGGCAGAGCGATCGGGCCGATCTGGGGCGCCAGCGGCTCCAGGAGGTGGAACGAAGAGTCGCCGAGCTCGAGGCCCGCCGAGCCGATGCTGCGAGCGTGGTCGAGGTCCGGCGCGAGGCCGCCGCGCGTGCCGATGAGGCGGCGCGGGCTGCCGAGCGGATCCTGCAGGACGCGACCGAGCAGCTCGACCCGTCGGCGCAGCTGGAAGCCCAGACGCCGGCCACCGATGCGACCGAGCAGGAGCTCGAGCTGCGGCCGCTGGCGGCACGGTTACAGGTAGCCGAGGAACACCGCGCCGCGGTGGCGCTGGTACTCGGTCGGTACCTTCGTGTGCCGGTGCTGGGGCAGGACGAGATCCAACCGTGGCTGGAGGCAGTGACCGAACGCCGCGGTCTGGCGCGGGGGCTGCGCGCAACGCGGGCGCGGCAGACACCAGAGCCTCCCGATGCGGCGGCGTCAACGCCGTTGTCGTCGGTAATTGGCGGCGACGATGACACGGTCGGGAGAATTGTCGGTGACCTGTTGCGCAACACCTGGCTGGTGGAGGATCGCGCCACCGCGTTGCGGCTCGCCGTCGAGCACCCCGAGCACGGCTTCGTCGATCGAGATGCAACGGTATGGGCCCGTGGTTCCGAGATCCTGCTGCGCACCGAGGCCGCCTCGGGAGACGTGATCGAGGAGAGCTCGAAGGCGTCCGTGCGACTGCGGCTCAAGCGCAAGCGCAAGGGGGAGCCGGAGAGCCGACGGCCGGCGATGCCCAGCGCGGAGCAAGAGGGCCTGCGATTGGCTCTCGAGCGGGCCGACGCGGGGCTGCGCGCGGCGCGGGCGCAGTCGGCGGCGGGGGCGCGTGAGGCGCAGGCGGCCGAGGCAGTGTTGCGGCAGCAGCAGGCCGAGCTGGAGCGGCTGGCGTCGGAGACTCGGGCCCTCGAGCGCACGGTCAGGGATGCCGGGGACCGTGCCGATGCCGCAGGCCAGCGCCTGGAGGAGACCGCCGGCCAGTGCGAGGCGTTGGAGGCCGAGCTGCACCAAGAAGAGACCGGAGATGTTGCCCAGGAAGCGCAGCTCGCCGGTCTCGAGGCCGCGGTGGCCGCGGCGCGGGAGGCGGTCGAACGGGTGCAGTCACGGCGATCGGCAGCACAGGTCGAGGCTGCCGAGCTACGGGTTGCTCGAAAGCACCTGCAGGAGCAGATTCGCGAGCGCCTCGACATCGAGCCTTTCCAGCTCCTGCAAGCGGCCAGGGCCGCGGCGGCGGGTGAACCCGGACCGGCTGCCGAGGAGGCCGACGGCGCCGGCCGCGAGGGGGCGGTGTCCGATCCGCTGGCGCTGCGACGGCAGATCAGCGAGGTGCGGGCCGCAATCGATCGCCTCGGCCCGGTTAACTTGGTGGCCTACGAGGACTTCCAGAAACAGGAGTCGCGCTTTAGCGAGCTCGACGTTCAGCGCCGGGACCTGCTTGCGGCCTCCGACAACCTGCGG
>JACZXM010000386.1 GCA_022571615.1 Acidobacteriota bacterium
CAGCCCTGACCATAGTTTCGGCGTCCTGATTGCGATTCGCAAGGATCAGATCGCGCAGGCGTGAACGGCCAAACATCTCCTCGTCCGCCCGGGCGGCCTCCACCAAGCCGTCGGAGTAAAAGACCAGGATGTCGCCAACCCCGAGCGGACGTCGCCGGAACGGACCGGGAGGACGGTCAAACATGCCCAGCGGCAGCCCGGTGGACTCGAGCTCGGTGATCTCTCCGGTCGACGCCCGATAGTGGAAGGGGTAGTGATGCCCGGCGTTGGAGTAGTTCAGCTCGCCGGTTTCCAGTCCGATCTCGGCGAACACCAGGGTCATGAACTGGTTGTCCTGCGACACTTCCAGCAAGGTCTCGTTGAGCGCCGACATGACCTCTGGAGGGGAGCTACCCGAACGCACCAGGGTGTGGATCGCGCTCTTGGCCATCGCCATCAACAGCCCCGCGGGCATCCCGTGCCCGGCGACATCGCCAACGATGACCGCCAGCGCGCCGTTGCTCGAGGTCAGATAGTCGTAGTAGTCGCCGCCGACTTCGGTCGCCGGCTCAGACCGGGCAGCGATATCCAGCCCTTCGATCTCGGGGGCTGCCTTCGGCAACAGGTTGATCTGCAGCTCACGAGCGATCTCGAGCTCTCGTTTCCGGCGCTCCGCCTCCACCGTGTCACGGAGCAGTCGCGCATGGTCGATCGCCAGCGCTACCTGGTTGGCGAATCCGGCCAGACTTCGTACCTCGTCGCGATTGAAGGCATGCTTCTCGAAGCGCCCGACGATGAGCACCGCCCGTACGACGGCGTCCTGAGTGAACACCGGGACGATGATCGAGCTGCCCATCGACGGCTCCCAGATTCGTGCAAGCACGCCGGGAGGCGTCTTGCCGTGATCGCCGATCACCACCGGGCTCCGGTCTGCGAACCGTTCCTGGAGCGCCGACCATCGAGCCCGACTGCCGAATCGGTACACGCGCTCGCCGTTGCTGTCGGCCCTCAAGAGCACGCATTGGCACCCCGGAGAGCCCGGATCCGGCTCGACCAACAGCGCCACGTCCGGCTCTGCTACCCGCAGTATCGAGTCCAACACCGCGATCTGAAGCTCCTGTGGATTGAAGGCACTGCTGGCGGTCAGCCCGAAGTCGTAGATGGCGCCCAGCTCTCGCGTCTTGCGCTCGTAGGCGCGTGCCCCCGGCAAGGCCAGCGCTGCCCGTGCCATCACCACCAGCAGGTACTCGAGGCAGACGATCGAGCCGACGCGAACCGCCGCCAGTAGCAGATGCTGATGCTCCAACACGATCAGGCGACCGACCGAAGCTCCCACCGACAACGGCACCAGCGCCCCGATCCAGCCGGCCCATACCACCACCCGCTCCCGTCGGTCCAGTGCCATGACGCGTTCGATCGGGGCGATCAGCGCCAACCACGCGACCGCCGCACCTGTCAGGTACGGCCCCTGAGCAAGATCCCCCCATGCACCCAGCGGCGAACCACCGGTAGCGTGGGCGCCCAATGTCGCCGCCACCACAGCCGTCGCAATCCCGGCCAACAGCGCCACCGCGAGGTGACGCCCCCAGCGCGATCGCGACAGCAACGACAGATCGACCAGCGCCGCCGTCGTCACCGTGATCCCCGCCGCCGCCGCTGCCAGCAGCAGCGTGTAGAGGAATCGGGTCATCCCATCGGGCAAGGCGAGCGCCGCGACCAGTACCCCGTAGAGCAGGGCCAGCAGGACCGCCAGCACGGCGATCCCCGCGGCTTTGAGCTTGGGCACGACCTCGGGCTCGATCCGAGCCTCGAGGCTCCAGTACCAGGCTGCCGCCACCACGATGAGCATCGCCCCGATGAAGGGAGCGATGGCGTCGGGCCCGCGGTCGGCCGGCAAGGCGGTCGCACTCACTGCAACCAGCGCTGTTGCCAGCGCCAGGCTCCAACGTGTGGTTGTCCGGCCCAGAGTGCTCACGCGTGAAAGTGTATCAACGGTTTGCTAGAATCACCGCGCCCGCCGCTCCTCCGGCGGCGGCGCGTCGCCTATCTGGTGTACGTTGTCCATCGCTGAGCTGTTTCATCCTGGACAAGAGTGAAGATTGTGCCATGATCGAGGTTGATCACCTGACCAAGTACTACGGAACGCACGCGGCGATCTCGGACGTTTCTTTCACTGCCGAGAAAGGCCAGGTTCTGGGATTCCTGGGGCCCAACGGCGCCGGCAAGACGACCACGATGCGGATCCTGACCGGCTACATGCCGGCTTCCAGCGGCACCGCACGGGTCGCCGGTTTCGACGTCTTCGAGGATTCGCTCGAGGTTCGGAGAAGAATCGGCTACCTGCCGGAAAACCCTCCTCTCTACAAGGAGATGACCCCTCGCTCATATCTCGACTTCGTGGCCCGAATCAAGGGCGTCCCGCGATCCAGCCGCGATATGGCGGTGTCGCGGGTGATGGACGCCACGGTCATCGACGAGGTCGCCTCCCAGCCGATCGGCACCCTTTCACGCGGCTTCCAGCAGCGCGTGGCAATCGCCCAGGCGCTGGTTCATGAACCCGAGGTCGTCGTGCTCGACGAGCCGACGATCGGCCTCGACCCCAAGCAGATCATCGGGATCCGCAACCTCATCAGGGACCTGGCGCAAGATCGCACCGTGATCCTGTCGACCCACATCCTGCCCGAAGTCACCCAGCTGTGCGACAAGGTGGTGATCATTTCCGATGGCCGGATCGTGGCCGAGGACACCACCGACTCGCTCACCGCGACCGAGGATCTCGAGCAGGTCTTTCTCCGCGTCACCACCGCCGATACCGCGCTCGAGACCCCATCAGAGGAAACCGAAATCGCCGGAGAACCGACGCCGGCGGCCCCGAGAGATGACGACCAGCACCCCGAAGGAGATGCGCGATGAGCAACATCTGGGCCATCGCATACAGGGAGATACGTTCGTACTTCCTGTCACCGGTCGCGTACGTGGTAATGACCGGATTCCTACTCATCAGCGGCTTCATGTTCTGGAACATGCTGGCCCAGTTCTCGCGCTTCGTGTCGATCTACTCGTCGATGCAGCGCCCGGATTTGATGCAACAGATGAACCTGAACGACATGGTGATCACCCCGCTGCTCGGCAACATGGTGGTGGTGTTCATCCTCATCATGCCGCTGCTGACCATGCGGCTGTTCGCCGAGGAACGAGCCAACGGCACCGATGAGCTGCTGCTCACTTCGCCCATCAGCACGCTCGAGATCGCGCTCGGCAAGTTCGCCGGCGCCAGCCTGTTCTTGCTCATCATGATGACTCTGGCGTTCGTGTACCCGGCGGTACTGATGTACTACGGCAACCCCGAGGTACTCCGCATCCTGACCGGGTATCTGGCCCTGTTTCTGATCGGACTCTCGGCCATCGCGCTGGGCTTGTTCACCTCCACCCTGACCGACAATCAGATCGTCGCCGGCGTTCTCGCCGGCGGGCTGTTGCTGATGCTGATGCTCATCAGCTGGCCGGCGGACGCGGTCGG
>JACZXM010000387.1 GCA_022571615.1 Acidobacteriota bacterium
CCAGTACGCACTCGCCTACCGGCCCTCGGATCGTGCCGATCCGGGCGAGTGGAGGGAGATCGAAGTTCGCGCCAAGGGTGCCAAGGAGATCCGGACCAAACCCGGTTACTTCGGCGCCGAGCGGTTCTGAAACCAGGCCGGGACGGCGCTCGCCCGCCATGGCGGCACTGCTGGCGTCGCTGGTCGTGCTTCTGCTAGTGGCTGTCCCCGTCGAGGCCTCGGTGCTGCGCGGCCTCACGGTCAAGCAGCTGCGGGATCGTGCCGAGACCATCGTCGCTGGCAAGGTGATCAGCGTGCGCACCGAGCGCAGCGACGGCAGGATCGAGACCGTCGCCAGGGTGCGCGTGCAACGTCGCTGGCGGGGAACCAAGGACCGCGTGGTCACGGTACGAACCCTGGGCGGCCGACTCGGCGGGCGCCGCCTGCTGGTTGCCGGCGCGGCAACGCTCCAGCGCGGAGACCATGTACTGCTGTTCCTGTATCGAAACGGTGAACAGTGGCGCCCGGTAGGCATGTTCCAGGGTGTGTGGCGGCTCGATGGGGAGGACGCGGAGATCGCGCGGGCGAGCGATTCGGGCGGGGCCTCGTTGTTGCGGCCGGCATCCGGGGCGCCGGCGGTCGAGACCCCGGCGCGGACCGTGCGCCAGCTTGCCGGACGTGTGCGGGGTGGACAATGATCCGCCGCGGCAGGATTGCAGGCTGCGTTCTAGCGGCCGTGGCGGCTTCGGTGATCGCCGCACCGGCGCCCGCCTATGTGCCCAGCACGCTCGACTTCCTGGCCGGAGCGCCGGTCGTGGCTCATTGGGACGCCTCGTCGTTTCCGATCACGACGTGGGTGACCCCCGGTCTGACCACCGACATCACCGACGGCAGCGACCGGGTGGCGCTGGATCGCGCGATGGCGGCCTGGAGCGGAGTGGCGGATTCGGGCGCGGCGATCTTCGTGGAGCGTGAGCAGCAGGTGCAGGCCAACGTCTTTGACGGCATCAACGCCATCGAGTTCTCGAACTCTGGGGCGCTGGACGGAGCGGGATTCGTGACCCTGACGTTCCTGCTCATCGCCGCCGACGGGACCATCGAGGAGGCCGACATGCTGGTCAACGACCGCGTCTTCGGTTTCACCACCAGCGCCGGCGGCAGCGTCGGCCTGGACCTGGAGACGGCGATGCTGCGAGAGCTCGGGCGGATGCTCGGGTTGACCAGCTCGCCGCTCGGCGGACTGGACGGCGATCGCACCGTGCTCGAGGAGTCGGCGGTGATGTACTCGGTCAGCCGCGGCGTCGGCGAGAGCGCCCGTTCGCTGCGCCCCGACGATGTCGCCGGAATCGTGGCGATGTATCCGGTTGCCGGCACCACCCGCGGGTCGATCAGCGGCCGGGTGACCCGCAATGGGAGCGCCGTGTTCGGCGCGCACGTGGTGGCTCACGACCCGGTCCAGGACATCCTTGTGGGGGCCGTGACGCTCCCCGATGGCACGTACCGGATCGACGGATTGCCCGCCGGGCGCTATCTGCTGGAAGCGCTTCCGTTGACGGCTCCGGCCGGCCCGGGCACGCTGGGAGGTATCTTCCTCCGCGAGGATGTGGATACGAGCTTCCAACCGAGCTTCTTCGCCGTCACCGTGCGGCTGGGCGCCGGACAGAGCGCGAGCGGCGTGTCCGTGGAGGTGGGCTGATGGCGAACCCATGGGTGGCCCCCCTCCGCCGGCGATCGGCAAGCGTCACGCTGCTGGCTTCGCTTCTACTGCCGCCCCTGCAGGCCCTTGCCCAGGAGGGCGAGGAACCGGGAGCGGCTGCGGGCCAATCGGAGTACGCAATTTCCGACTCGGGGTGGAAATCGCATCGCTTCTACATCGGTGGCTTCGGCGGCCAGATGAACGGCGGTACCTCGCTCGGGTTGACGGAGAACGTCTTTTTCCGCACCGAGTTCAACACCGGCGACGACACCCTGTGGGGAGGAAGGGTGGGGTGGGTCTTTGCGCCCCGCTTCGAACTGGAGCTGGAGCTGGGACGGTCCTCTCCAGGGTTGGTGGCGACGCTGACCGACCTCCAAGGCCAAAACAAGACCGAGGTCGAATTCGCGGATCTCAGGATCACCTACTTGATGGCGGTTGTGAACTACTCGATGATCGAGCGCGGTCGTCGCCTCGTTCCCTACCTGAGCCTCGGCATCGGGACGGTCCGAGCCGATTCAGACGACGAGAAGATCGTCCGCGCTCGCAAGCCGGGGATCATCTTCGGCGGCGGGCTCCGGATCCGGGTCATCGAGGCGCTGGCGCTGCGGGCGGACGTCCGCGGGATGCGCTCGGGGTTCGGGGCCAAGCAGCAAGATGTCGACGATCTCCCAGGGGTCTTCGTGGGCGATTACAACGCCTCACACCTGCTGTGGAGCTTCGGTCTGGATATTCGGTTCTAGCACGGCCTGCTTAGTACTCCAATCCGGAACTCCTGGCCACAAGCATCACCGTAGTTCCGGGATTGGAGATTGGAGTACCAAACGACCGACGCCACTTCTGCCACGAGCGCCAGGACCCGGCCCGTGGTCGGGGTTCAGCCCGTCTCGACCGCGGCAGTGCCGAGCTGTTGGGCGATGCTGGAGAACAGGGTGTCTTCGATGATGCCCCTGGATCGCAGCACCTGATAACCGAACTCCTCGTTGATGTAGCCCTCCACGCGCGTCGACACACGAACCCGTGTGCCGCCGTCGCGAACGGTGCGGGTGGTCACTGTGACCGTGTAGCGACCGCCGATGAATCTGCCGACACCCGTCCATGCCACCTTCTTGAGGTGGTTGGCCGGGTCCTCGCCCACATCGGACAGGACCTTGAAGTTCGTATCGACCAGGCAGGCGCGCTCCTCGCGCTGCGAGTCCTTGATCGCCAGTCCGGACTTCTGCAGGGCTTGGTCTACCGCGTCGCAGGTCGCGGCGAGGTCAGCAGCGTAGAAGCGATTGGTGTTCAGAGGCCGCAGCGTTGGCTCGTGCCAGGTGATGGTACAGGCAGGCAGCGTAAGGATCATGAGCGCGGCGAGCCCCCGCCGAAGGGTGTGCATCGAGACTCTTCTCATTCCCAGGGGCAGCGGTTCATCAGGCCGAAAGCGCTGTTGCCGTGTCAGGACTCCTCGTCGTTTCCGCCGCGCATCGCCTGCTTGAAATTCTGGATCCCGCGGCCGAGGCCCTTGCCGACTTCCGGCAGTTTTTTGGCGCCGAACACGAGCATGACGATCGCGAACAGCAGCAGGAGCTCCGGCATTCCGAGTGAGCCGAACATTTCGCTACCTCCTAGAGTGCCTGCAATCATGATAGGCAGGGTTTGGACCAGGGGTCAATAACACATGGCCCACTCCTAGTAGTGTACGCGATACACGCGTGCTGGATGCGATTTGCGGCCGCCAGTGGGTTCCGGCAGTGGACGGGGGGAGGGGGCGCAGCGGGAGGGACCTGGCGCACGGCCTGGCACTGTGGCCGGCTTGTCCAGAGCTCT
>JACZXM010000016.1 GCA_022571615.1 Acidobacteriota bacterium
GGTAGTCGCAATCATGGAGGGCGGCGAGCCCACCATCATTACCAACCCCGAGAACACGGTGTTCTCGATCAAACGCTTCATGGGGCGTCGCTTCGACGAGGTGAGCGAGGAGATGCAGATGGTGCCCTATGTCGTCGAGGCAGCCGGCGATGATGTTCGCGTCCTCGCCCGGGGCAAGAAGTACTCCCCGCCCGAGATATCGGCCATGATCCTGCAGAAGCTCAGGCAGGCTGCCGAGGACTACCTGGGCGAGAAGATCGAGAGCGCCGTGATCACGGTTCCGGCCTACTTCAACGATGCCCAACGTCAGGCCACCAAGGATGCCGGTCGGGTCGCCGGGCTCAAGGTCGAGCGCATCATCAACGAACCCACCGCCGCGGCGTTGGCCTATGGCCTCGACAAGAAGGCCGACGAGATAATCGTCGTGTACGACTTCGGCGGCGGCACATTCGACGTCTCGATCCTCGAGGTCGGTGAGGGCGTAGTCGAGGTCAAAGCCACCAGCGGCGACACGCACCTGGGCGGCGACAACTTCGACCAGCGGATCATCGAGTGGATCATCCGGGAGTTCAAGAAGGACCAGGGGATCGATCTGGGCAACGATCGCATGGCGCTCCAGCGGCTCAAGGAGGCGGCAGAGAAAGCCAAGATCGAGCTCTCCAGCGTGGTCGAGACGGAGATCAATCTGCCGTTCGTCACCGCCGATGCCAGCGGCCCCAAGCACCTGAGCCTGAAGCTCACGCGGGCCAAGTTCGAGACCCTCATCGAGGATCTGCTAGAGCGCGCGGTCGGACCCTGCAAGCAGGCGCTGGCCGATGCCGGGCTCAAGCCAGGTCAGATCGACGAGGTCGTCCTGGTCGGCGGCTCGACGCGGGTGCCTGCCGTGCAGGAGCAGGTCAAGAAGCTCTTCGGCAAGGAGCCCCACAAGGGGGTCAACCCGGACGAGGTCGTGGCCCTCGGCGCCGCGATTCAGGGCGGCGTGCTCGGCGGCGAGGTCAGCGACATGCTGCTGCTCGATGTCACTCCGCTGTCGCTAGGCATCGAGACGCTGGGTGGCGTCACGACCGTTCTGATCGCGCGCAACACCACCATCCCGACGCGCAAGAGCGAGACCTTCACCACCGCGTCGGACAACCAGCCGTCGGTCGAGGTTCACGTGCTGCAGGGCGAGCGCGAGCTCGCCAAGGACAACCGAACGCTGGGACGCTTCCACCTCGAAGGGCTACCGCCCGCTCCACGCGGAGTACCGCAGGTCGAGGTCACCTTCGATATCGATGCCAACGGCATCCTCAACGTGACGGCCAAGGATCTCGGCACCAACAAGGAGCAGAAGATCACCGTCACCTCCTCGAGCGGCATGTCGGAGTCTGATATCGAGCAGATGGTCGCCGACGCCGAAACCCATGCGGCCGAGGACAAAGAGCGCCGGGAGCGAATCGAGGCCCGCAACCAGCTCGACAGCCTGGTCTACCGGACCGACAAGTTGCTGCATGAGAACCGCGACAAGCTCGATGCCGAGGCGGTCGGCAGGGTCGAGGAAGCCATCAAGGCCGCCAAGGAGAAGCTCGAGACGGACGCCGCGACCGACGAGCTCACGACAGCCACCGAACAGCTGCAGGCAGCATCGCACAAGATTGCCGAGGCCATGTACCAACAGGCCAGCACGTCGTCCGGAGACAACGGCGACGCGGCATCGTCCTCGGGAGACGAGGGCGAGATCATCGAGGCGGAGGTCGTGGAGGCAGAGGTCGTCGAGGACGAAGGCGGGGCACCCTGACTCGGCGGCGCGGGCCGGAGCTCGACGCAGGGCTCCGGCTCACCCGAACCTGTGTGAACGATCATGCTTGCCCGTGACCACTACGCGACCCTGGGAATAGCGCCGAGCGCCGATGAAGAACAGATCGAGCAGGCGTACCGTCACCTGAGCCGCCGCTATCACCCCGACATCAATCCGGGTGACGCACACGCGGTGGTGGTCTTCGAACGCATCGAGGATGCCTATCAGGTACTGTCGGACCCCGAGCGCCGGGACCGCTACGACCGCGAGGGGTCGCTCAGTGAGAGGCTCGATGGCGATGCCGGCGACCTGAGCGTGCGGGTGCTACCGGAGAGCGAGGGCGGCTCGTACGTCGAACTGTTCCGCCAGCTCAGAGGTCAGGCCGCCCGCGGAGCACCGGTGCCCGGGGATGACATCCATGCCACGGCCAGCATTCCGCTGCGATTGGCCGCGCGCGGTAAACGCGCCACGGTCGAGGTTCGCCGGCGCGAAGATTGTCATCAATGCGGCGGGCGCGGTCGTGTGCAGCTGCAGCGCAACCGCCCGTGCGAGCGATGCAACGGGGTCGGCAGGGAGACCTTCGTCAAGGGTGCCCTGTCGGTAGCTTGCGCATGCTCGGATTGCGACGGGGCAGGAATACGCTCTGGCGTTGCCTGCCCCGACTGCAATGGCACCGGACTGCGCCTGCAGCCCACGACCGTGCTGGTGCGGATTCCGCCCGGAGTCCAGGACGGGCAGGCGGTCCGGGTTGCCGCTGCGGGCCATGCCGGGCAGCGGGGAGGCGAGCGTGGAGATCTCGTCGTTCGCTGCCAGGTAGAGCGGGTCGAAGGCTTCGAGCGCGAGGGCCCGCACCTGCGCGTACAGCGCGCGATCTCCGTCGGCGAGGCGCTTCTGGGAGCCAAGCTCGAGATCCCCACGCTCGAGGGTGGGCGGGGGACGTTGCGCATCCCTCCTACAACCCAGACGGGGAGAACTTTTCGGCTTCGAGGGCAAGGCCTGGAGCTGTCGGATGGGCGTCGAGGCGATATGCTGGTGCAGGTTGCGATCCACATCCCGGAAACGATCGACGAAGATTCCAAGCAGCTGATCCGGGAGTTCACCGCTCGCAACCCCTACCCTTGTACCCGTACGCGAACCAGCGGTTCCAAGTCATGACTCCAGAGGGCCGGCGGAAGAAGGGCACGTACATGATCAGCGCGGTGGCCGAACTGTACGCGATCCACCCTCAGACCCTGCGTTTGTACGAGCGCGAGGGTTTGCTCCAGCCCACGCGCTCGAGCGGCAACACCCGCCTGTACGATGAGAGCGACCTGCAACGGCTGGAGGTGATCCTGTCGCTGACGCGCGACCTGGGTGTCAACCTTGCCGGAGTCGAGGTCATCCTCAACATGCGCCGCAACATGGAGCGGCTGCAGGGCGAGGTGGCGGAGCTCGTGTGCTTCGTACGCGACGAGCTACTGGACGGGCAGAACCAGCTCCAGCAGCGCTTCGAGCGAGCTCTGGTGCGCGTCGAACGAGGCGGCGCGCTGGTCGCGCTGGTGACACGGTCGCGCTCCTCCACCGACGCAGCGAGCGAGGAGTAAATGCAGGAGATCGGGGTGGGAATCTGCCAGCGCTGCGGTGGAACCGGGTGGGCGCCGCCACCGGAGGAGCCGCACGGCCCCGTACAGCGTTGTGAGTGCTTTCGCGCCGAGCGCCAGCAACGATTGCTCTCGCACGCCGGGATCCCGCGCCGTTACGAGCACTGCGCGCTGGGCAATTTCGAGACCGAGTTCTCCAGCGCACACCCTACGCTGCACGGCGCACGCCTCAAGTGCGAGCGCTACGTGGAGCGATTCCGCGACCGGGAACACGGGCTCCTGTTGTTCGGACCGATCGGCGTCGGCAAGACCCACCTGGCGGTCGCGGTGCTGCGGGCGTTGATCGAGCGCTACGGGGTACGGGCCCATTTCGCCGACTTCCGCGATCTGCTGCGTAGCATCCAGGACTCATACAACTCTGTTTCGGAGACCTCGGAGCTGCAGGTTCTACGGCCTCTGCTGGAAGCTGAGGTCCTGCTGCTGGACGAGCTCGGCGCCCGGCGGCCGACGGCATGGGTACTGGACACCGTCACGCACATCCTTAACGATCGCTACAACCGCGCCCAGGTGACCTTGATCACCACCAACTACGGCGACGCGGCGGGGAACGAGCGCGTAACGCTCCAGGAGCGCGTCGGCAAACGGCTACGCAGCCGTTTGTATGAGATGTGCGACCCGGTGGAGGTGCTCGGCGACGACTTCCGCCAGGAAATCAAGAGCGCCGCCTTTCAGGCTTACTAGCGCTAGCAGCCCGTGGCCGGCGTTGGCGGCGATGCCGCCAGATCTCCCCACTCGTACTGCAGCACCGAGATTGCCACCACCGCGGCGCTGTCGGCTCGCAGGATCCGTGGTCCCAAGGCCACCGGCGCGGCCTGCCGGCGAACGGCTTGGCGTTGCTCGGCATCGGACCAGCCTCCCTCGGGACCGACGGCCACGGTGACCGCCCCCGCCGATGCCCCGCGGAGCACCTGGTGGAGCGCCTGATCCGCCGACGCGCATAGCAGCAGCATCGGCCTGGGCATCGCATCCCAGTCCAGATCGCCCCACCTAACCGGCGACTCGACCCGCGGGACGGTGGACCGTCCCGACTGCGAGGCGGCCGCAGTGGCGATGCGGCGCCACCGGCTCGCCCGCCGCTCGATCACCGCGATCCCGCCCCCGGGCAGCTGGCTGTGCTCGGTGATCACCGGCACCACGCGGTGCACGCCGAGCTCCGTCACTTGCCGAACGATCGCATCCATACGCGGCAGCTTCACCGGAATCGCCTGCACCAGCACGATCCGCAGCGCCGACTCCGTTGTCGGTTCCAAGCGGCGCAACGCGATGGCATGCCCGCCCTCGTCGGCCAGCTCGCCGAGCTCGGCCTCCACCTCTCGGCCGCTGCCGTCGAACAGCCGCACCCGATCGCCCGCACGCAGACGCATGACCCGCATGTGGTGCACCGTCTGCGCGCTCAGAGCGATCTCGTTGCAGCGTAGGGCGTCGGGGTCGACGTGGAACCGTCCCTGCCGCTGCTCCGCCACGGGCTGCTAACCGAACACGCTGCGCAACCGGTCCCACCAGGAAGTCGAGTCCTCGAGCTCCTCGGGGGTCGGGAGCAGCTCCTCGAGCTCTTCGAGCAGCTCGCGCTCGCGGCGACCGACTGCGCGCGGGGTCACCACCTGCAAGGTGACCTTCAAGTCGCCACGTCGGTTGCCGTTAACCGATGGCATTCCGCGGCCGCGGATCGAGAGCACGTCCCCCGATTGGACTCCTGCCGGTACCTGCAGGCTCGCCGCTTCGCCATCGAGCGTCGGAACCTCGATCTGTCCTCCCAGAACCAGCCGCGGGAACGACACCGGAACCCGCGTGTACAGGTCCCCTCCACGGCGCACGAATCGAGGATGGTCCCGGACCTCGATCTGCACCGCGAGATCGCCTGGCGGCCCGCCGCGCACACCGCTCTCGCCCTCTCCCCGCAGCAGCAGCCGCATTCCTGTGTCTACCCCTGCCGGAACCTTGACCTTGAGCGTCGTGGTCTCCGCCGCACGGCCCGCGCCGCGGCAGCGATCACAGGGGTCGGTGATCACCTGCCCGTAGCCGCCGCACCGGTGACAGGTGCGAGCGATGGTCAAGAATCCATGCCGCTGCTGCACCTGCCCCTGTCCACCGCAAACCTCGCAAACGGAGGCGCCGGAGCCGCTGGCCGAGCCGCCGCCATCGCATGCTTCACAGGTCCGCTTGCGTCGAACGCGGATCTCGGCCTCGACGCCGCTGATCGCCTGCTCGAGGTCGAGCTGCAGCTGATACTGCAGACTGGCGCCGCGCGCCGGTCCCTGACGCCGTGAACGCCCGAATCCCATATCGAAGCCGAACATGCCGCCGAGAATATCGGCAAAATCGGCGAAGACGTCGGCTTGGAAATCGGGAGTCGCCGCACCCCGCACGCCCTCCTGGCCGAAGCGGTCGTATCGGCTCCGCCGATCCACATCGCCGAGCACCGAGTACGCTTCTGCGGCTTGTTTGAATCGCTCCTCGGCTTCCGCATCGCCGGGATTGCGATCGGGGTGATCGCGAAGCGCCGCCTTACGATACGCCTTCTTGATCTCATCCTTGGTTGCCTCGCGGGCAACCCCGAGGATGTCGTAATAGTCGCGGGAGGGCATCTACTCGTCGGCCTGTTCGGGCGCTTCGTCACCCGTGGATACCGAAACTACCGCCGCGCGCAACAACCGGGTGCCGAATCGATACCCCGGCTGGTAGACCTGCACGATGTGCCCTGCCGGCGTCTCCTCGCTGGCGACCTGATCGAGCGCCTCGTGCAGGTGCGGATCAAACGTCTCCCCTGCGGGGTCGAGCTTTTCGACACCGATGCGCTCGAGCGCCTCGTGCAGAGAATGCAAAATCAGCTCCACGCCCTCGCGGTAAGCGTCCAGATTGTCGGTGCCGGCCCCGATCGCGCGATCCAGGTTATCGATCACCGGTAACAGTTGGCGCACGACCTCGGCGCGAGCCGCATCGACCCGGTCGGCCCGTTCGCGCTCGCTCCGACGACGAAAGTTGATCAGCTCGGCCTGCCGCCGCAGTAACTGGTCCTTGAGGTCGACGACCTCCTGCCGCAGCTCCTCGACCTCGCCGGGAACAATGGTCTCCGTCTCCTCTTCATCGGTCGACTGTGCCTCGATCTCGGCTTCCGCAGCCCACTTCTGCTCGAGGCTCGTCGGCTCGTTGTCGCTCATCTTCTCAACCTCTTGCGATGGCGCTTAGCCGGATCAGATCCCGAGCTCGGTTATGAGGGCCGACGTCGCTACCGCCACCGCCTCCACCACCGCGATTGCGCGGGCGTACGGAAGACGCGTCGGGCCGAGCACGGCGACGGAGCCGAGAACCTGCCCGCCGGAGCCATAGGTTGCCATGATCAACGAGCAGCCACCCAGGGCGGCCGGCAGCGGCTCGCTACCGATCAGCACCCGCGTCCTGTCGCCGTCGGCTTCCTGGCTGAGCGCCGGCACCAGCTCGGCGGGTTGCTCGATGATCTCCAGCACGGCTAGCAGGTCCTCCCTCGCCTCAAACTCCGGGCGTGTCACCAGGCTCGTCGTTCCTTCGATCATGACCTCGGTCTCATCCAGGTCGCCGCCCAGCGAGCTGGCCCCGAGCGAGATCGCTTGCTGTTCGATTCCGGCGAGCCGCAGGCTGGCTTCGGTCAGCAGCTCCGCCACCCGGCGGGCCACCTGGCGCAGGCTGCGACCGGCGAACCGCCGCACCAGATAGTGAGCGGCGCGATCGAGCTGCTCCTGGCTCATCGGCTCGCGCAAGGTCACCACCCGATTCTTCACCTGGCCGCTACGAGCGACGACAATCGCCAAGACACGACCGCCCTCGAGCGGGACGAAGTCGATGTGCTGGAATACGGTATCGGCCAGGGGTGGCGCCGATACCACCCCAACCAGCTCCGAGAGCTCCGCCAGCAGCTTGCAAGCGCGCCGCAGCAGCTCCTGTATCTCGGCCGGCTCCTCCTGCAGCAGACTACGCAGGGGTTGCGGGTCGACGCTGGCGTAGCTGCCCTGGGCGAACAGGCTCTCGACGTATCGGCGGTAACCGCGTCGGGTGGGCTTGCGGCCGGCGGACGTATGCGGCTGCTCGAGGTATCCGAGGTGCTCGAGCTCGGCCATCACATTGCGCACGGTCGCCGAGCTGACCCGTTCCGGCAACAGTCGGGCGACCCTGGTCGACCCCACCGGGTCACCGGTGAGGATGAAGCGCTCGACGACGGCATCCAGAACTGCGGCGCCGCGGCCGGCGATGGGCGTTCGTTGCATGAGGATACCTGGTTTCGTAAGCGAGCAGGCCCGCGGTGACCACCATGGGCAGCGATTAGCACTCTCCCCCGCGGAGTGCTAAGCCCAATGAAACAATTCTGCCTCGCGGGTGTCAAGACGAATCTCGGCTGGAGCGAACTCCGGCGGTACCCGGGCTACGGCTGCCCGGGTGCCGCAGAGCCATGCTCGGGTACAGCCGTGGCCGCCTGGCAGCCTGCTGTTAAGATCTCCGATAGCTATGTTCGATCGACTCCTCTCTGCCTCTTCGAGCTTCCTGTCGTCGCTACTGCGGCGCCCCCTGCTGCTGAGTTTGCCGGCGCTGGCGCTGCTGTCCGGCATGGTGGGCGGCCTGCTGGTGAGCTTCGCCCCCGGCCCAGCGATCGTCGAGGCGCTGCGCTCCTACGAACCCAGCCTCGTTACCCGGATCTACGACCGCGAAGGCATGCAGTTCGCCGAGTGGCTCCAACAGCGCCGCGAGGTCGTCGCCTACGACGAGATCGCCCCGGTCATGGTGCAGGCGGTCGTGGCTGCCGAGGACGCGCGCTTCTTCCAGCATGTGGGAATCGACCCGCGTGCGGTGTTCCGCTCGGTCCTTGCCGATCTGCGCTGCGGCTATTTCTGCGAGGGCTTCAGCACCATCACCATGCAAATCCCCCGCAACCTGGATCGCGTTCTCGGCGGTGACACCTGGCTGCCGAAGGACAAGAACCTCGAACGCAAGATCCGCGAGGCAATCTACGCCATCCAGATCGAGCGCTTCTTCACCAAGCAGCAGATCTTTGCGATCTACGCCAGCCAGATCCACATGGGCTCGAGCGACTACGGTTTCCAGGCCGCCGCCCGGCACTACTTCGGAAAACCGGTCAGCGACGTGACCCTGGCCGAGGCGGCCCTGCTGGCCGGGATGATCCAGCGCCCCAACTCCTTCCGGCCCGATCTGCATCCCCAGGCAGCTCGAGGCAAGCGCAACATCGTGCTGGACCGGATGTTGGCCGAGCGCTTTATCACGCCGCAGCAGGCTGCCGAGGCCAAGCAGGAGCCGGTCGTGCTTGCGGAGGACTCGTCCGGTCGCAAGTTGGGTGAATACTTCACGGAGGAAATCCGCAAGCGCCTGATCAAGGAGTACGGCGATAAGGGCATCTACCGTTCCGGCCTGCAGGTGCGCACGACGCTCGACCGGCGAATCCAGGGCGCTGCCGAGCACGCGTTGGACCGCGGGCTGCGCGTCGTAGACCAGCGGCAAGGCTGGCGCGGCGCGCCGCGCAATCTGCTGCAGGAGGGCATGGCGCTGGATGAGTACGTCGATCCCCGCTGGGAAGAGCCGATCGCACCCGACGACGTGGTTCCGGGCCTGGTGGTGCAGGTCACGCCCCAGGCCGCTCGCGTGCGGGTCGCACAGCAGGTCGCCGAGCTCGACCGCGAGGATATCGAGTGGACCGGGCGCAAATTCCTCGACAAGGTCGTGAAGGCGGGCGATCTGGTCAGCGTTTGGATCGAGTCGGTAGAGGAGGATGGTAGCTACGACCTGCGGCTGGACCAGGAGCCCATCCTGCAAGGGGCAGTGCTGGTGGTCGAGAACCACACCGGCGAGGTCAAGGCCCTGGTTGGCGGCCGTGGGTTCGATGAGAGCGAGTTCAACCGTGCGACCCAGGCGGTGCGACAGACCGGCTCGATTTTCAAACCCTTCGTATACGCCACCGCGGTCTGGCTCGGGATCACCCCATCGGAGCTTTTCGTCGATCAGCCCACGACGTTTCGAGATCCCTCGACCCGGCAGCCGTATTCACCCGCCAACTTCGCCAACGAGTACATCGGCATCACCTCGATGGCCGAGGCGCTCACCAAGTCGCGCAACGTCCCGACGCTCAAGCTACAGCAGCGCATCGGGGTCGAGAACGTGATCGACATGGCGCGAAAGTTCGGCCTCACGGCGCCGTTTGCTGCCTACCTGTCGCTCGGGCTCGGTGTCATGGACATCTCGGTGTGGGAGATCGTTCGGGCCTACACGGTGTTCCCCAACGGCGGGGTGTTGGTGGAGCCCCACCTGCTGCGGACGGTCCATGATCGCCGCGGGCGCCTGCTGCAGAAAACGAAACGCGACGCACGCACCGTGATGGCCGCCGATAACGCGTACATCATGGCGCGTATCCTGGTGGCGGGAATCACGCGTCCCATCGGCACCGGGCACAGGGCCCTGCCGCTGGCCCGGGAGCTGGGCCTGATGCTGGGAGGCAAGTCGGGTACAACCGACAATCGAACCGATGTCTGGTACGTGGGATTTTCCCCCAACCACACGGTCGGAGTTTGGATCGGGCATGATCTGAAGGAACGGATCGGCCGGCGGGAGACCGGATCCCGGGCTGCGCTACCGGTCTGGATCGAGGTCATGCGCGCCGCCGAACAAGGAGCGCCTGCCGCCCTGTTCCCCGCGCCAGCCAACATCGAGCTGCGCCGGGTGGACCCGTTCACCGGATTGCTGCACGGGCCCTATTGCCGTGAGGCGGTGGAGCTCGCCTATATCGCCGGTACCGGGCCGACGCGGATCTGCGGTATCACCGAGCACCGGATCCTGCAGCTTCCGCCACATCAGCAGGCCTACTTCATCCATAACGGTCGCTTCGACACCAGCGGCAGCTAGCAGGCCGTGGCCCAGGACCCACTTCGACCACGGCCTTCCAGGGTTACCCGGGCGGTGCGTCGACCTTCGCCTGCTGCTTGAGATAGCCTTCGATGAAGGCCTGCAGCGCACCGTCCAGGACAGCGTCGACATTGCCGCTCTCGACCCCGGTCCGGTGGTCCTTTGCCATGCGGTAGGGATGCAGAACGTAGGACCGGATCTGCGATCCGAAGCCGATGTCTTTCTTCTCGCCCTGCTTTTCGGCCTTCTCGGCGGCACGCTTCTGGCGCTCGCGCTCGTAAAGCCGAGCCCTCAGCACCGTCATCGCCTTGGCCTTGTTGCGATGCTGTGAGCGCTCGGCCTGACTTTGGGCCACCACCCCGGTCGGCATGTGAGTGATCCGGACGGCCGAATCCGTCACATTGACATGCTGACCCCCCGCGCCGCTCGAACGATAGGTGTCGATCCGGAGGTCCTTGTCCTCGATCTCGACCTCGATGTCCGCATCGACCTCCGGGGCCACCGCGACCGAGGCGAACGACGTGTGCCGCCGATTGGCGGCGTCGTACGGTGAGATCCTCACCAGCCGGTGAACACCCGCTTCTCCCTTCAGGTAGCCGAACGCGAACGGTCCCTCGATGCGGATCGTGGCGCTCTTGATGCCCGCCTCCTCGCCCGGCATCTCGTCGATCACCTCGACCTTGTAGGAGCCGGCCTCGGCCCAACGCAGGTACATCCGGAGCAGCATCGCGGCCCAGTCCTGCGACTCGGTGCCGCCGGCGCCCGGGTGGATGTCCAGTAGTGCCGGGCGCACATCGTCGGGGTCGCCGAGCAGCAGCCGGACCTCGTAGGTGTCGAGCTGCTGCTGCAGACGCTGCAACGTCGCCTCGGCCTCTGCCGGGGCCTCGTCCTCGCCCTCATCGGCAAGCTCGAGAAACGCCTCGGCTTCCTCGAGCTGCTCGACAAACGAGGCATCGAGGCGAATCCGCTGCTGGATCTCGGAGCGCTCACGCATCAACTCCGGGTCGCCGCCCTCGTCCCAGTATCCGGGCGCCGACATCTCCTCCTCGATCTTCTGAAGACGTGTGGCAGCTCCGGCGGGGTCAAAGATGACCTCCGAGAGCCTGGTAGCGGCAGCGAAGCTCCTCGAGTACGCGGCGGGGCTCTTCCATCACCTTCTCCTGTCGATACGGGCAAGCCTGCGTTTCTCAACGGGGTGCTACTGCGGGTGCGGAAAGCCGCGCGTCTAGGGCGTTGCACTCGGTCGGGCTCCTCGACGTACCGCATAGAGTACGCCTGCGGCGCCCTCCCTCGCGCGCCTTGGTTCCACGCCCCTTTCTGCCCCCTCGCTATGCACCCCGTTGAGAAACCCAGGCTAGCCAGAATGTACCGCGAATCCTACCCTGCGGTGAGCGGGAACTTTCCGCGTCGGGGGACGTAGTTACTGTACGATGTACAGAAACCGGCTCGAGGACAGTCAGGCTCAGGTGCCCGTATGAGCCGCCGGTGGGCTACAGCGCGCGGCCTGCTGCGCCTCTGTGGCGCTCGTGACGCCGGCGAGGCGATCCGCGACGTGCGGGAGGAGGCCATCGCGCGTCGGACCGGCGGCCATGCCCGCGGTCGGGTGGCCGTGTGGGTCGCTCGCGAGCTGGTCACCGTGGCCTGGTACGAGCTGAGGGATGGCGACATGACGCGGCGTTCCAAGAGCATCTTCCCGTTGCTGGCGTTGCGGCTCGCGGCCCGCAACGTGAGCCGACGGCCGGCAATCCCACTGCTGGCGGCGTTGACCCTGGCTCTGGGCTACGGCGCCGCTGGGGCGATTTTCGGGGTCTACACCGGCTTCAGCCGACCGCTTCCTGTGCCCGAGGGCGACTCGGTGCACTGGCTACGGGTGCTCGACGAGCGCGGCAACCCGGTCGGCATGACGCTCGGTGATCTCGAGGCGCTGCAACAGGGTACCCGCGCCTTTGCGGAGCTCGGTGCCTACGAAACCGCATCGGTCAGCATGCGCGTGCCTGCCGGCTTTCCCGTGCGGCTGTCTCATGCGGCGATGACGCTGGAGGTTTTTCACCTGTTGCGCGCCGAACCGTTGGTCGGCCGCCTGCCGGTTGATGACGATGGCGGTCGGGCAGTATTGATCGGCCACAACGTGTGGACCGACTACTTCGAGGCCGACCCGGCGGTGGTCGGCGAGACGGTGCGCATCGACGCCGTCGACCGCGTCATTGTCGGGGTCATGCACGAGGGCCACCGCTTCCCGTTCCAGCAGGACGTCTGGTCGGTCATCGAGCCGGGCGGAGCCGGCGCTTCGCTCGAGATCGCCGGTCGACTCGGCGACGGCATCACAGCCGATCAGGCGATCATCGACGCAAGTCGGGTCTTGGAGGCTCGACGCCGTGCCGGCGGCGAGACGCTCGGGCTCCGGGTACGGCTGCCCGCCTTCACCGAGGAACGAGGCGAGGGTGGGGAGAGTCTCGCTTTGGCGACTCTGCTGGGGCTCGTCATCTGCCTGCTGCTGGTGTCATGCTCGAACGTCTCCAACCTGCTCCTGGGACGCGCTCTGGTGCGAGCGGACTCGCTCGCGGTGCACTCGGCAATCGGTGCCGGACCGGCGCAGTTGGTGGTCCAGATGCTCTTGGAGGCGATTCTGATCGCACTCTCTGGAGCGCTGGCCGGGGTGGTCATCGCGGCGGGGGCGATCCTCTACATCCAGTCGACCTTGCACGGCCACTGGGGCTACTACTGGATGCGCGTCCAGTTCGAGCCGGCTGTGGTGCTGTTCACGCTGGCGTTGGCGCTGGCGACGGGCCTGCTCTCGGGCATGCTGCCGGCGCTGCGGCTCGGGCGTGCCGATCTCGGCGAGATCCTGCGATCCAACGCGGCTGGCGTTGTGGGCCCCGGCCGCCGCCGCATGTCGCGTTGGCTGTTGAACGGCCAGGTGACCTTCTCGTGCATTGCCCTGATCATCGCAGCTCTCATGGCCGGCGCCATGTTGCGCTCGCGCACCGCCAGCGACTTTCGCGCCGATGACGTCTATGCCCTGAGCGTGTCCTTTAGCACCGAGGGATACGAGGACCCCGAGCGAAGACGGGCTCTGCGGGCGGCACTCGAACAGAGTGCCGCGCTCGACGCCCGAATCGGTGCCCTGGTGGCCTCGAACGTGCTGCCTGGGCTCGAGAATCAAGGCGACGTACCACAGATCGAGGGAGTCGCGATCGATCCGGAGGTGGGCCGAAAGCGAACGCTGGTCCTCGCCGTCACGCCGGGGTACTTCGAGCTCTTCAACCTCTCGCTCCTGTCGGGACGTAGGTTCGAGTCGATCGACGGCGCCGGGGAGCGGGTCGCGCTCGTCAGCGACGCGTTCGTGCATCATCACCTGGACGGCGGTGACCCGATCGGACGCCGTCTGCGTCTGCCGGCGCTCGCCGGGGACGAGTGGATCAGGATCGTCGGCGTGGTTGCCAACACCGCAGCGTACGAGTCGGCCGAGAGCCGAGCACAATCGCGTCTCTACCTGCCGTTCGCGGTGCTCGAGCCGCGCAGCTACCAGCTTCTGTTCACCGGTGCCGACCGCGATGCGGCTGCGAGCGCCGTTCGTCAAGCGCTCAACGAGCTCGATCCCGACCTCGGGGTCAGCGGGTACTTCGGCGGCCGGTCGGCGGTCAGCGTGGAGGAGATACTGCGCTACGTGCGCCGGATCTACCAGACGGTGGGGGTGCTCTCGCTGATGGGTGGCGTGAGTGCGGCCCTGGTCGCGCTCATAGGGCTGTACGGCGCCCTGACCTTCGAGGTTCAGCGATCCCTCTCCGAGATCGGCCTGCGCATGGCCATGGGCGCTACCCGGTCAGACGTGCTGCGACAAGTCACGCGCACCGGGCTGCGCAGCGTGGCGCCCGGACTGGCTCTGGGATTCCTCATGAGCGCCGCGGTAGCGCCGGCGCTTGGCGTGCTGCGAGGGCACATGAGCGCGCGCGACCCGCTCATCTATGTCGGCGTGTTCCTGGCTTATGTGGCCGTCGCGACGCTCGCTACCCTGGGGCCCGGCCGCCGGGCAGCTCGGCTCGACCCGGCTCGAGTCTTGAGGTCGGATTGATGACTGGCCCGAGGGCTACTAGCGACTACCTCGGCGAATTCGAACACCTCGTGCTGCTGGCCGTGATGGCGCTCGGTGAGCAGGCGTATGGCGTGCCCATCCGCCGACTGATCGCCCAACGCGCCGACCGCGAGGTGTCGTTCGGGGCGGTGTACTCAACACTCCGTCGGCTGCAGGCCAAGGGACACGTGCAGTTCTCCAACCAGCCCGCCAGCGGATTCGCTGGCGGACGCCCGCGTCGCGTCGCGCGGACGACCGCCTCGGGAGTGCGCGCGGTGCACGCCGCGCAGCGACGCCTGCGGCGCATGGCAGAACCGCTAGGCGAAGCAGGCTCCTAGCTCTAGTAGCCCGATGCCTCGCGCGACCGCCGGCCGTACAGCCACCCCCAACGAGGGAAAAGCGCGCCCAACACCGCCAGCGTGCCCAACAGCATGCACAGAATCGCGAACACGTCGCCCGTGCGTACGTACGGACTGATGTCATGGCGAGGGAAGATCCTGCCGGTGAGCACGATCTCCTGCTCCAGCTCGGACTGCTGCACGACGCGCCCCCATGGATCGATGATGCCGGAGATTCCGGTGTTGGCGGCCCGAATCAGGTAGCGTCGAGTCTCGACCGCACGCAGCCGCGCCATCGAGAAGTGCTGGTAGGGGGCCGAGGTGGTCCCGTACCAGGCATCGTTGGTGATCGTGACCAGGAACTGAGCGCCGCGCCGCACTGCTTGGCGAGCCGCTGGCGGGAAAATGATCTCGTAGCAGATGGCCAGGCCGAACGGGGGCACGCTCGAGCTCGCGGCCCCCAACAGCGGCTGCTGCGGGTCTCCCGGGCGCATGGCACCCACTGCCTGCACCAACGGCCCGAGAAAGCGCAGCCAGCGCTGCAGCGGCAGGTACTCGCCGAACGGAACCAGGTGCGTCTTCTCGTAGCGTCCTACCCACTGGCCGTTGGAATCAAACAGCACGGCCGCGTTGGTGACCTCGTAGCGCCGATCCTCCTCGTACACATGCACCGTCCCCACCAGCAACGACGTGGATTCCGATTCGGCGAGATGCTCGATCAACGCCCTCGCATCGACATCGCGCTCGATCCCATACGCGTCGGGCCACGAGCTCTCCGGCCACACGACTAGCTGAGCTCCGGCGCGAGCTCCCTGCTCGGACAATCTGAGATGGCGTTGCAGCACCTCTTGCTTGGCTGACGGATCCCACTTCAGATCCTGCGGCACGTTCCCCTGAACCAGCGCCACGGTAAGTCCCGCCTCGGGCGCCCGGGGATCGCTGGCGCCGGCGAGCGAATAGGCACCGTAGCCGGCCGCCGAGAGCGCCAGAATGGCCGCTAAGAGCACCGGGCGCGTCCCATCACGCCCGCCGACCAACAGCGCTGCCAGGCCCGCGTTGACGACCAGCGCGCGCGCCGCGCCAAGCCTGGCATTCTGGCGGCCCAGTTCGACTTCGGAGGAGCAGCACACGTTCTTCGTGAACACGCCCGCGACGGCCGTGCCTTCGGCCAGTTCGACATACGTCAGGTCGCAGCGGCCCCAGTCCTTGTACCCGGCGCGCGCGATGCGCGGCGTCACGCCGGCAATGGCCGGCAGCGCGGGGAAGGGCGAGGCGAGCGGAGAAATGGCGTCGGACATGGGGGGCGATTAGCCGTGGTGGGGCATGGCTTCAAGTTCGCTGATTGAGTGGTCCAGGTCGCGCTGCTCGGGAAGCATGTCTGTGCGCCATCCATTGCTCCAGTCCGTTGGTTTTCAGCCCTTTGGCGAGCCATGACTTTCCCGCGATGTGCGCCAGCGTGATTGCGGCGAGGACCGCGACAAACAGCGGACCTCCGGAGGGCCCCGGAAATCCGAAGTTCTTGGCAGATCTAGCCAGATGGATCAGCGGAAGATGCAGGGCATAGAGATGGCATGAATGACTGGTGATCGGCCTTGGTGCCCGACGTTGCGGCGTTTGCTACGGTGTTGGGCGAGGCGGATAGGTTGCAGGCTGGATTGTCATCTTAGGGCTTT
>JACZXM010000388.1 GCA_022571615.1 Acidobacteriota bacterium
TAGCACCCCGTAGCAGAAGAGGCGTGGGTCACTCGAGCCTGGCGAACCAGAGGTTCCTGACGCGGTCGGTATCGAGCAGAAAGCCATTTACCCGGCCGCGCGAGTCGCGCCCGAAATGGACCTGGAGCCAGGAGGGGTCGGTTCCGAAGCGATCCTCCGCTGCGGCCAACAGCACCTCCGGGTCCATGTGCGGAATCGCCAACGTCAACCGGCCGTCGTCAATCGCAAGCGCGTACCGCACCCCCAGCTCGGAGCTCACATATCGTCCGGTATAGTCCCGCAGCTCGGCAACCGGCAGCAGAAACTCCTGTGTGGAGTCGGTGTCCGTCCGGCTGACCAATGGCTCTTCCGCCTCGGCCGCCTGCAGGATGTCCCCCAGATGCACGTCGGCCACGCGCCGCGCCAGCGATCCGGCGGCCGCGTCGCCCAGGTTGCACAGCGTGATGACGCTGAACCGTTGCTCGGGGAAGGTCAACATAGAGGCCCGAAACCCGACGAACGCTCCTCCGTGTCCGACCATGCGAACACCCCGGTAGGTCTGATCGACGATGCCCGCCGAGTATTTCACCGGCTCCCCGTTCACCAACACTCCCGGCTCCAGCCAGCGCTCGATGAGCTCCGCACCGCCGTCGCCAAGCTGGTTGTCGTAGAAGTTATGCTCCCAGGCCACCAGATCGTCGACGGACGTAAACACGCCGCCGTCGCCGATGATCGGCAGCGTCGTCATGCTGATCTCGAACCCGTCCTCTTGTGCGAGCGCGTAGCCCATGGCACGGCGCGGCACGATGCGCGTGATGTCATCGTGAAAATGGGTGTCGAGCATTCCGAGGGGCTCGAAGATGAGCTCCTGCGCCACCTCGGCAAGACCCTGCCCGGTGGCGCTCTCGACGATCTGCCCGAGGAGGAAATAGCCGCTGTTGGAATAGCGGTGCTCACGGCCCGGGAGGCTGTTCAGATCCCGCTGCCGGGTGAGGAACTCCAACAGGTCGGATGCGGTGTAGTAGTCCTCGTCGCGGAACCCCGCCAGCGTCATCAATTCCAGGTAGTCGCGCAGCCCGCTGGTGTGGTGCAGCAGGTGGCGCACGGTGATCGGCTCCCCGAGGTCGGGCATCACCGGCAGCCAACGCCGAATGTCATCGTCGCGCGAGAGGCGTCCCTGCTCCTCGAGCAGCAGAATCACCATCGCCGTGAACTGCTTGGATACCGAGCCGATTCGAAAGACGCTGTCCGACCCAAGCGCGAACCCGTGTTCCAGATCGGCCATCCCGTAGCCGCGCCGGTAGACGACTTCCCCGTCTTGAATCATTCCCAGCGCACAGCCGGGAGAGTCCGACCGGTCGTAGTCTGCGAAGATAGCGTCGATCTCCGGCATCCCGGATCCGGGTGTCGATGGTGTAAACACCGTGTCGCACGCCACGCCGCCGGTCAGGACCAACAGCACGACGAGCGCCGCGGCTCGAAGTCGGCTCACGCGAGACCTCCGCATTGGCAGGCTCTGGAAATCGTCTGAGGGCAGCGTAGGCAATACCGTTCGTGGGCGACACATTATGATGAGTGTCTCGTTCGATACCAACCCTTCTAGCACGGCCTGCTAGTAGCGTCCGGACTCTCACGGACACCCGCTGGGCCTAGAGGAGTCGCATGAAGACCTCCGATCTTCTCGTCCAGTGTCTCGAAAACGAGGGCGTTGAATACATCTTCGGAATCCCGGGTGAAGAGAACCTGGATTTCCTCGAGTCGCTGCGCAACTCCGACATCAAGCTAGTAGTCACCCGCCACGAGCAAGCCGCGGGTTTCATGGCGGCAACGGTTGGGCGACTCACCGGCCGTGTCGGGGTCTGCCTCTCGACCCTGGGTCCCGGCGCCACCAACTTCGTGACCAGCGCCGCCTACGCTCTGCTCGGCGGGATGCCGGTGTTGTTTCTCACCGGACAGAAGCCCATCCGAGCAAGCAAGCAGGGGAGGTTCCAGATCGTCGACATCGTCCACATGATGGAGCCGGTCACCAAGTTCACGCGACAAATCGTGGACGGCAACAACGTGCCCAACCTGGTGCGCGAGTGTTTTCGCGTCGCACTCGACGAGAAGCCGGGACCGGTGCACCTGGAGCTTCCCGAGGATATCGCTGCCGAACAGGTCGAGCGAGAGCCCTTCGCCGTCACCACGGTGTTACCACCGTGTGCCAGCGAGCGTGCCCTCCGCGAGGCCGCCGAGATGATCCGATCCGCCAAGCGGCCGCTCCTTCTCATCGCGTCGGCCTGCAACCGCAACAACAGCGCCCCGGCCCTGCGGGACTTCGTCGACCGCACCGGCATGTACTTCTTCTCCACACAGATGGGCAAGGGAGCCGTCGACGAGCGGCACCCTCGTTGTCTGGGCACGGCGGCGCTTTCCGATCAGGACTACCTTCACTGCGCCATCGAACGGGCCGATCTGATCATCAACGTCGGCCACGATGTCAGCGAGAAGCCGCCCTTCATCATGCGCAAGGACGACCAGACCGTTATTCACATCTCTTTCTTCCCGGCCGAGATGGACGACGTGTACTTCCCGCAGCACGAGGTCATCGGCTGCACGGCCACCAACATGCGCATGCTCGCTGATGCGATCGAGCCGTCCGCGAGCTGGGACTTCGCGTACTTCGAGCGTGTCCAGGCCGAGATAGAGATCCAGGTTTTCGCCGAGAAGGCGGATGCCGAGGGCTTCCCGAACGTGCCTCAACGCATCGTGGCGGACTTGCGGTGCGCTATGCCCAGCGACGGAATCCTGTCTCTGGACAACGGCATGTACAAGATCTGGTTTGCGCGCAACTACCAGGCCCACGAACCGAACACCGTCCTGCTGGACAATGCGCTCGCCACCATGGGCGCCGGCCTGCCGGTGGCGATTGCCGTCAAGCTCGTGCACCCGGATCGCAAGGTGGTCGCCATCTGTGGCGATGGCGGGTTCATGATGAACTCCCAGGAGATGGAGACCGCGGTTCGGCTCGGGCTCGATCTCGTGGTCATCGTGCTGCGTGACGACGGCTATGGAATGATCAAGTGGAAGCAGGGGAGCGCGGGCTTCCCGATCTTCGGGCTCGACTTCGGAAACCCGGACTTCGTCCAGTACGCCAGGAGCTACAGCGCACAAGGAGTGCGGATCGAGCGGACGGGCCAGCTCGTGCAGGAACTGGAGCGCGCCTTCGATCAGGGCGGCGTTCACCTCATCGAGGTGCCCATCGACTACTCGGAGAACGAAGCCGTGTTCCTCGAGGCGCTCAAGCAGAAAACCTGCATCTTGTAGATCCGGCGACCACCGCCACCACGCACGGTGTACCCATGACCACCGATTCCAAAGAGACATTCGACGTAAAGAGCGCGTTCGACGAGGCGCTCATTCAGACTTTGTCCTACACCGACGAGCCAGCGGCCTTTGCCGCGTTGGAGAAAGCGCACGAACGATACCGCGACCGCGGTGGCTGGTTGG
>JACZXM010000017.1:0-7089 GCA_022571615.1 Acidobacteriota bacterium
GGTAGCAGCCCGTGCTAGGGTTACTCGTTGCCTGCCGCGGGCGTGGCCGGTAGCGTGATCTCGACGATCAGACCGCCGTGCTCGGCGTTGCGCGCCGAGATGGCACCGCCGTGCAGGCGCACCGCACGCTCGCTAATCGCCAGGCCGAGACCGGTGCCTCCGCTCTCGCGGTCGCGGGCATCGTCGAGACGATAGAAGGGGCGGAACAGATCCTCGAGCTTGTCCTCGGGCACCCCCGGTCCATGATCGCGAACCTGGATCACCGCTTCGGTGCGGCCGTTGGCGTTGCGCAGATCGAGGGCGGTCTCCACGCGGGTCCCCGCGGAGGTGTACCGCACCGCATTACGAACCACGTTCTCGATGGCCCGCCGTAACAGTTCCTCAAAGCCCTCGGTCGTGCATGCCTGTGCTCGCGTCAGGCTTACCGCGCGTTCGCGGCCCTGGGCTTCGAAATCGGCGTCGGCGACGATCTCTGCCACCAGCGCTCCCAGGTCCACCGACTGGCGCTCGGCGGTCGGTTCTCCGGCTTCGAGCCGGGTGAGTGACAGCAACTGCCCGATCAACTCGTTGAGCCGTTCGGTTTCGCGCTCGATCCGGTCCAGCGCCCGGTCGGTCTCTGAATCGGCACCCTTTCGCGCTAGCCCTAGCGCGACGTACAGGCGGGCCAACGGCGAGCGCAGCTCGTGCGAAATATCGGTCAACAGCTGACGCTGGGTGGCCAGCAGTTGCCCGACACGCTCCGCCATGATGTCGAAGTCGCGTCCGAGATCTGCGAGCTCGTCCTTGCGTCGACCGAGCCGTTCCGCGACCCGGACATCGAGGTCGCCTCCGGCGATGCGGCGCGCCGCGTCGCCGAGGGTGGACACGGGTGCGATGAGGTATCGTGCCAGCCAGTAGCACACCAGGCCGGAAGTCAGCAGAACGGCGACCCAGCGCGTGATCGCCCACCAGGGAGACGGCGGCGGCAGGTCCGAGCTGCTCGGCAGGCGTTGGACGACGGCAAACGCGTCGCCTCGCCGGGTCACGTACTTCCGTCCTACCCACAGGGCGCCCCGGCCGCGGTTCTCGGTGGGCAGGCGCATCCAGACCTCGTCCTCGTCGAAAGCGGCCTTGGCGGCGGCCAACGCCTCCGCCGGCAGCTCGCGGCCAGCGATGTCGCTGAACTCGTCGTCGAGGACGAACGGGTACAGGGCCCCTCCTTCCTCGAAGCTGGTCATCCACTCCTGAAGCGCGTCGGGCCCGCCGCGGTTCAGGACCACCAAAGCGGTGCGACCCGACAACAGCAGGCGCTGGTAATGCAGGGCCTGAAAGCGCTGCACAACCTCCTGGTTCTGGTTGAGCTGGGTCGGGATCAGGAAGCCGGCCCAAACCAGGGCCAGCGCCAGCCAGAACCACAGAAAGATCTTGAAGAACAGTCTATTCATCGGGCACTACGGGTAGCGGCGCGGATCGATCGGATCCTAGCTCCGACGGTATCGTGTAAACGTAGCCCACGCCACGGACGGTCTTGATGCGCTCGATGCCAGCATGCTCGGCACCGAGCTTCTTGCGCAGGTTGCTCACGTGCATGTCGATGCTGCGGTCGATAGCGGAGTATTCACGCTCGAGGACCTCCCGCATCAGCTTCTCGCGCGATAGCACGGTACCGGCTGCTCGCAGCAAGTGCTCGAGAACCTCGAATTCGACCGCCGTCAGACGCACTTCTTCCCCGTCGCGTCGTACTACGCGCGCCCCGGTGTCCATCTCGATGTCACCAACGCCGAGAACGCGGGGGGCGGGAGTTCCTCCCGCCCGCGCATCGGCCCGGCGCAGGATCGCCCGAATGCGGGCCACTAGCTCGCGGGGATTGAAGGGCTTGGGCAGGTAGTCGTCGGCGCCAATCTCGAGCCCGACGATGCGGTCCACGTCGTCACCGCGGGCGGTGAGCATCAGCACCGGCACATCGGAGTTGGCGCGAAGCCGGCGGAGGATCTCGAAGCCGTTGCTGCCCGGAAGCATCACGTCCAGCAGCACGAGCGAGAACTCGCCCGAGCAGGCTAACTTCAGGCCCGACTCGGCGTCGTGGACAGCGCGAATGTCGAAGCCCTCGGCGCCGAGGTACTCGCGCACGAGCTCGCACAGCTCAGCGTCGTCGTCGATGATCAGTACGCGCTGCATTCCTCGCCTCGAGGGGAGCGGTTCCGGCGGCCGTTCCAACACGGCCCGATCTCGGTTCCGGGGGAGGCAGCATACACCGAGCAGGTTAGCATCGCCGGGGAAGGTGCCGAATCCGGCCAAGGTAAAGAAATGTAAGGATTTGCGGCCCCCGAACGGCAGTGAAGAGCTTCCCTCTTCTATTGAAGGATCTCTCCGCCGCGGATCACGATTCCGGTTGCGATCCGGTAGTCGTGGCGAAAGTCGTCGTCGAAGCGATGGAAGATGACGCTGGGCTGCAAGACGCGCCACCATAGTTTGTCGCTGATGCGGACGTCGAGGTTGAGGCTCGCACCGTAGGTAAACTCCCATTGGTCCAGGGCCTTGATGCTGCCCACCGACGTGTCGAATCGGCGGCCGGTAACGCCCGCGAGGGCGCGAATACCGACCTCGCTGGTGAACCCGCGCCAGAGGACGAAGTGTGGGCCGGCCATGAACGTCAGCTGCCGGGCGTCGAAGCGCGACACGTTGAAGATATTGGGCGGTGCGTCAATCTCTCCCCAGTGCGCTGAAGCGGTCAACACGAAACCCACCCGGCGCGCGAGGTGATAGGTGTAGTCGACTTCGAAACCGTGCGCGTTTCCCCGGTCCGCGCCCTCGGAGTTGAGCCGGAGGTAGGAGTATCCGATGAACAGGGTCCCCTCGGGGTCCTGCTGTGCCGCTGCCGGTTCCGCCAGCAGCAGAAGCGGTGCGGCGAACACTAGCGCCATTAGCAGCCTTCTCACGTCGCGTTCTCTCTCTTCTTCCGCAGGCTCTGCGGCCTTTGACTGTTTCGGTTTCGGTCCACGCCGCCACCGGCGCTCCAGGGGAGCGCGACCGATGGTGATCGCCCCGGCCGAGCACTCGCTAGCTGGGCGGTAGGACCGTCTTGGTGATGGTAATCTGCCGGACCGGCGCTCCCGAACCCCTTTCTTTGGGAAGCGGAGCTGAAACCAATCTGCGACGAAGGGCACAGGGACCATAGTGGCGCAGGACGAAGGCTCGGCCGCTCACCTCGAAGAACTCATGGTCGGGTACCAGAACGGCAACCTCGACGCGTTCGAGGGGCTGTTCGCTACCCTTGCGGTGCCGTTGAGAAACTACCTGACTTCGCTGGTTCGAGACCTACACCGGGGAGAGGATCTCCTGCAAGAGACGTTTCTACAGATGCATCGGTCGCGTCATACGTACACGCCGGGTCGGCCGGTGAAGCCATGGGCGTTCGGGATCGCACGTCATGTGTTTCTCATGTACCGGCGCTCGGCGGCGCGGCGGGCGCGGCACGAGGGACTGGCGAGGGAGGACCTGCCGGAGATCCCGGTTGCCGGCCTGGCCGAGTTCTTTCCTGACCGCGAGGATCTCAGCAAAGCGCTTTCCGGGGTACCGCACGACCGTAGGGAAGCATTGCTCTTGCACCACGTCTGGGGCTTCAGCTTTCGGGAAATTGGAAACATGCTGGGAGTGACAGAACGGGCAGCCAAGCTCCGGGCCTTCCGCGGCATGCAGAACCTGCGCCAGACATTCGGCGTGAAACGGGGAACACCGTGAACGAGCCCTCCAACCGCCCACCGCAGGCGCTGTTTGACGCGATCAAGAAGGATCTCGCTCCGGTCAAGCCGTTGGCGCCGCCCTGGAGGCGGGCGTTGTTCGTGGTTCCGGTAGCCCTGGTAGTCATGGGCATGCCGTTTCTGTATTACCGGCTGCGGGACACGACCGATCTCGGGGCCACTCTGGGCTGGATGCCGGTGGCCGTGCAGATCTTGCTGGCCTTCGCGTTGCTGGTGTTCGCCCTGCGCGAAGGGATCCCGGGTTGGCGTGCCTCCGCCGGTGTGATCTTCTCGCTGTGCGTGGTTGCCTATACGGTTCAGATTGCGGTGAACCTGTTGATTTTCCTGCGCTCACCGGCGAGTGCCGGCGGCAGTGGCGTGGCGATGTGGATGCAGTGCTTTCGAGTCGAGTCGCTCATCGGCCTGCCGATGCTAATCGTGGTGGCTTGGCTGGTGGCGCGAACGTTGCCGCAGCGGCCCTGGCTGGCCGGTTTCCTCGCCGGCACCGGCGCCGGGTTTGCCGGCGACGCGTCGTGGCGGATGTTCTGTCCCTACTCCGATCCGACGCACATCCTGCTCGGCCACACCGGTGGCATTCTCGTTCTCGGCCTGACCGGGTTCCTTCTCGGCTATCTGTGGAGCCTGGTTTCGCAGCGAGTGGACGCCACAAGCCTCTGATCGGGTGCGACCGCAGCACTTTTTTTCTGTCGCCTGAAACCCTCAGGCCGTGGCGTGCAAATCTCCGTGTGAACCCCAACACGAAGACAAGCACGACCTCCCCGGTCCAGGAGGACTTGGCATGGAAACGGCACTGGCGGTTTCCCAGGCGAAATACTGGCATCTCAAGCAGGTGGGTCTGTTCTCGACCCTCGCCGATTGGGAACTGCGGCAGCTAGTCAATATCGCCGACTTGCGGCTGTTCAAGCGCGGCGAGGACGTCTTCTTGACCGGAGATCTGTCCGAGCACTTCTTCATCCTCCGGACCGGCAAGATCAAGCTGTACCGGGTTACCGACGACGGCAAGGAGGTCATTTTCGGGTTCCATGGCGCGGGAGACATCTTCGGTGAGACCGCGGTCACCGGGGAACCGTACCGAAGTGATAGCGCCCGGGTAGTGGAGGACGCCTTCGTTTGCATCATCGATCGCGATCGCTTCGCCGGCTATCTGATGGAGCATCCCGATCTAGCGCTCCGGATCACGCGCGTGATTGCCGAGCGCAAACAAGCTGTCGAGCAACGAGTGCTCGACTTGATGTCCAAGGATGTACGCACTCGCTTGGCCCACGCGTTGGCCCGGCTTGCGGACCGCTACGGACAGCAAGACGAAGGCGGCTTGCGGATCGACCTGCGACTGACGCAGACGGATCTCGGCCAGCTCGTCGGCTCGACGCGCGAGACCACCAGCATGGCGTTCAACGCCTTTCGCCGGTCCGGGCTCGTGCGGGCGAAGGACCGCGTTATCTGGGTGCTTGACCGGGACGCCCTGGCCGCGTACTGAGATCTGCCACGAGCTGCTAGCCTCCTCGCGATCTCACGATCCGTCATACTCCCCGCGGAGCCTTGCCGCGCAGAGTACTGGAATCTCGAGGTGGCGCCACAGTGCTCGACAAGATGCTGTCCATGGCCCACGACGCGGGCGACGTGCTGCTGCCGTACTACGGTCGTCTTGGCACCGCCGACGCACGCCGCAAAGGCGGACGGCATCGTGACCTGGTCAGCGAGGCAGACTTGAAGGCGGAGGAGATGATCCTGCGTCAGATCCCGCCCGACGACGACGTCCTCGCCGAGGAGACGGGAGAGCGGTCGACCGGAGCGGAACGTCTCTGGATTGTCGATCCGCTCGACGGGACGATCAACTTCCTGCACGGGATTCCGTTCTGGTCGGTATCGATCGCGTTGCTGCAGCAAGGGCGCCTCGAGGTCGCCGTGGTGCATGCGCCAGCGCTGGGAATGACCTTCACGGCAACTCGCGACCAGGGCTGCCGCCTCGAAGGTGTCGAGGTATCGGTATCCGATACCGATACGCTGGGCGACGCTATCCTGGCCACGGGTTTTCCCTACGCTCGCGATACCGTTGCCGACAATAATTTCGACAATATCTCGCGCGTCGGGCTGCTGGCGGGTGGACTGCGTCGCTTCGGCTCGGCCGCCCTGGATCTCGCGTTCACTGCTTGTGGCAAGCTCGACGGGTTCTGGGAGTTGCATCTGGAGCCGTGGGATGTTGCCGCCGGTGTGCTGCTGGTGCGCGAAGCGGGTGGTAGGGTGACCGATTTCGGTGGTGATGGTCGCCTCGAGCGCCTGCTGTATGGGCGCAACCTCATCGCTTCGAACACACGCATCCATGAGGGGCTGCGCGAGGTGCTCGCGCCGCTGCGAGAAATCTGATCGAGGCCGCTCTGCTCCCGCCAGCAGGCCGTGGTGAAAGTGTGATGGGTCTGGCAAGTGGGCGTTCCGGGTGAGGGCAAGGAGCGACGACGAGGCGATGTTGGCGACATCGCGGAGAAGTTGCGACGCTGCCAGTCCACCACTGCCTCCTAGCGCACGGTGGCGGGAGGCTCGAGCAGGGCGGGGAACTGCTGCAGCAACCCCGGTTGACGCATCATCTCCTCGATTTGATCGATGTCCATCGGCAGCCGGCCGGACAGGTTTTCGGCACCGTTCTCGGTGATCAAGATCATGTCTTCGAGGCGGATGTAGATGTTCTCTTCGGGAACCCGGAACTGCGGCTCGATGGTAAAGACCATACCCGGACGTAGGGTGCCGTCATGGGCGCCGACATCGTGGACCGCCATGCCGACCCAGTGTCCGAGGCTCCGGGCGTCGCGCCGGGCAGACTCCACATAGCGAGCCACGAAGGCTCGCGCAGCACGCTCGTAGTGTGGCTTGGAGAAACGCCATGAATCCACCACCTCCTGCATCCGTGCGGCCGCGTCGTGCATGATGTCGGCAACCTCGCCTGGGCGGATATTGTCGAGGATGGCCCGGTAGCAGGCGAGATAGAACCCGTACAGCTCGCGCTGCCAGTCGTTGAACTGTCCGTTCACGGGCATCATGCGGGTGACGTCGGTGGCGTAGTACGAGAAGTCGGGGCCAACGTCCACGAGCAGGAAGTCCCCATCCGCCATCCTGCGCCCACCTCGATGGTAGTGCGGGTACCAGGCGTTCGGACCCGCCCCCACGAGCGAGTAGTAGGCAGTGTGCTGGGCGCCATGCCGCAGGAACACGAATCGAGCCAGGGCGTCGATCTCGTACTCCATGACATCGGGCTGAACGGATCGCATGGCTTCGAGAATGGCAAGCGTGGAGATATTGGTGGCATGGCGTATCAACGCGATCTCACGCTCGCTCTTGATCAGGCGAAGCGCGTCGA
>JACZXM010000017.1:7099-16300 GCA_022571615.1 Acidobacteriota bacterium
GAGAATCGGTGACAGATCGCGCACGTCGGCGGCCGGGAAGCGCTGTTGTATCAGCCCCACCAGCCGCGACTCCCGAGCCGGTCTCCCGTCCCAGGGATCGGAGGCCCGGTCGGTGACCGCACGAGTGGCCAGGTCACGGCTCATGGCGGCGCCCTCTGCGGGGGCAAACGGCGTGTAGATCACGTTTCCCGCCTGCCGAGCGAGCCGCGCCAGGTCATCGCTCAGCCTCTCGATCCCGGCGACCGCCTCCACGCCGCTGAAACCGCGCACGAGGTCGGCGTCCTCAGCCGATAAGATCGTGCCCTCGCTACGTTCCCGTCCGCGGTTTCGGTGCGGCAGGTATAGGCGCGCTGTGCTGGTGCCGCCGTCGATCAGCAGGTATGCGTGCGGCGTTTCGACGCCGCTGAGATAGAAGAACTCGTTGGATTGGCGGAAGCGCGTGTATCCGGGCGGCGCCGGAGCACCCTGCAGCAACGCCACCGAGTTAAGGCCGATTGCCCGTCCGAGCGCGGCTCGCCGCGCCTGGAACTCGTGGGCTGGAAAGTACGGGGTGAACCGCGGCGCATCCTGGGCCACCGCGGTGGCGGCGGTCGCGAGAATCCCGATCAACAGCAGCTTCCTCACGGCTTCGAACCCTCCTTTCGCGCCTGCACCGCGACCAGCGCCATGTCCGCCGTCGTCCGTGCTACCGAGCCAAGCACGGCGCTGTTGCGGCTCACTCGAGCGCGAACACGGGTGCCAGCAGATTGTCGATGGGCGCGTAATCGTCGGTCAGAATCACTCCACGACCGCGCGCCAAGACGGTTTCCATCTCCCCGCCTAGCTCGTCGCCCTGAGCCCAGGCGAAGAGGGTACCCTGGTGCGACCGATCGCCCAACCGCGAGCCGAGGTCCTGGATGTCGAGAGGTCGCTGCGAGCTCACCAAGACAAAGGTGTCCCGGTCCTCGGAGATCCCTTCCGGATCGCCGCTGAAGACGTAGACGTTCGGGAAGGTCCGGCGCAGGGTCGCAACGTAGGCCCCCAGAAACCGACCCAAGCCCTCCCGATATACGTCGACCACATCGGCCAGATAGATCCCGTCGGGGTGCATGAGCGCCCGCAGCTCCCCGTTGAATTCCTCCGTGACCAGATGGCCGCACCGCTCGCGTACAGGCTTGCGACCGTCGATCCGATCTCGCGACGGGCGTCCGACGCCGTCTTGGCGGCGACCGGGGCGATGGTGCCGAGCAGGGTCGATGGCAGCAAGAAAATGAACGCCACATTGCGGAGAATATACAGCGGCCAACTCAGCAGTTCAGGCCGCTCCCACGACCCCATCCAGTCGAGTTCAGGAAGACGATGACGTTGGCCGCCGCCAGGACCCTGGGCCCGGAACCGGGATCTCGGCTCATAGCGACGAGACTTCTTCCGCTTCCGGGCGGCGGAGGCTGCCAGGGCACAGCCGTGACTCCGGTTGGTGCAGAATAGCGGCGGCAAGGCTGCTCCCCCTCCGATCAAGCTTGGAAGCGAAAGGGCTCGGCATGCGAAGGATCGCCCGGTTTTTTGATGGTGATTGCGGCACTGATGGTCGGCGCCCCCTCGGGCGCTCAGCCGGCCGGTCCTGGATCGGTGACCGAAGCCTATCGCGAAACCGCCGCTCGTCTGATCGGAGCGGCGATGGTCGACCGGGACGGTTGGGCCAAGTTGTCCTATCTTACCGATCGCATCGGCAACCGCCTCAGCGGTTCCGAAGCATTGGAGCGGGCCGTTGTCTGGGCTGAGCAGCAGATGCAGGCGGACGGACTTGCCAATGTTCGGGTTCAGCCAGTCATGGTCCCACACCGGGTTCGTGGCAATGAGAGTGCGGAGCTCGTGGCGCCGGTGCGGCGCCGCCTTGCGATGCTCGGGCTCGGACACAGCGTCGGTACTCGGGAGGACGGGGTTACGGCCGAAGTCGTCGTGGTGTCCAGCTTTGAGGATCTGGCCGCCCGCGCCGCCGATGAGGTCCCGCCCTGACGATCGAGGGCGCCACCTTGATCCAACGACTGGTGGACTCCGGATCTCCGGTGCGAGTGCGCCTGAGGATAGAGGCCCGAACGCTGCCGGATGCTCCCTCCGGCAACGTTATGGGCGAGATCGTCGGTCGCGAGCTACCCGATGAGGTGGTCGTGCTCGGCGGCCACCTCGACTCCTGGGACGTGGGGCAGGGGGCGCAGGACGATGGATCCGGGTGCATCGCCGCCTTACAGGCTGTGGCCCTGATCCGACAGCTCGGGCTGCAGCCAAGAAGAACGATCCGTGTCGTGTTGTGGACCAACGAGGAAATCGGCGCCGACGGTGCGCCGCCCGTATGCTTGCCGCCGCACCGCGTACTGGTGTTTGCTGGAGAGCCGTGTTGGATGCACAACCGCTGATCACCAACGACGCCGCCGTACTCGGCATCCTGTTCGGCATTCTGGCGTTCGTGTTCACGACCTCGCACAGTGACCGTCCAGGCTGGCGGCGCTTCTACCGTGTGGTCCCGTCGATCCTGGTCTGCTATTTTCTGCCGTCGCTGCTGGGTACCGCCGGAATCATCTCCGGCAGCACGTCGCGCCTGTACTTCGTTGCCTCCCGCTATCTGTTGCCCACCAGCCTCGTGCTGCTGACCATCAGCGTTGACTTCAGGGCGATCCTACGGCTGGGCCCGAAGGCGCTCATCATGTTTCTGACCGGTACGGTCGGCATCATCGCCGGTGGTCCGTTGGCTCTCGTTCTGGTCGGCCTGGTCAGCCCCGAGACGGTTGGTGGTGTCGGGCCGCAGGCGGTTTGGCGTGGGCTCGCAACGGTGGCCGGCAGCTGGATTGGTGGCGGGGCGAACCAGGTGGCGATGAAGGAGGTCTTCGGGGTCGCCGATGATCTGTTCGCCAGCATGCTGGCGGTGGATATCATCCTCGCCAACGTCTGGATGGCAATCCTGCTGTTTCTCGTCAGCAGGGCTCCGCAGATCGACGCTTGGAACGGGGCCGACACCAGCGCGATCGACGACCTCCGTCGTCGCGTCGAGCAGCACCGGCTCGAGCACGCGCGAATTCCGACCCTCACCGACCTGATGCAGATCCTCGCGGTCGGTTTCGGCATCACGGGTTTTTCGCATCTGGTAGCCGACTGGATCGCACCGGCGATCGAGGCCAACTGGCCTCAGCTGGCGATGTACAATCTCGCTTCGCGCTTCTTCTGGCTCGTTGTCGTGGCAACAACGCTGGCGTTGCTCCTGTCGGGCACTCGATTGCGCCGTCTCGAGGATGCAGGCGCCTCCAAGATCGGCTCGGCCTGCCTGTATGTGTTGGTGGCTACCATCGGCATGCGGATGAACCTGGCAGCAGTGTTCGATAATCCTGGATTATTCGCGGTCGGTGCGATCTGGATGCTCATCCACGCGGCGCTCATGCTCGGTGTCGCCCGGGCCATCCGAGCCCCGGTGTTCTTCATGGCGGTCGGCAGTCAGGCCAACGTCGGAGGGGCGGCGTCGGCGCCGATCGTGGCCTCGGCGGTCCATCCCGCTCTTGCCCCGGTTGGAGCCTTGCTCGCCGTTCTTGGCTATGCCCTGGGTACCTACGGGGCCTATATCTGCGGGCAGATCATGCGGATAGCGGCCGGCGGCTGAACGGAACGAGTGCCGGTTCAGACCTCCGGCACCGGATCCCCCAGCCTTCCGCGCAGCACCTCGCGCCCAACCTCGCGTGAGCGGTATTGGTAGACCAAATGAGGGCCGGGATCACCGTGCGGCCCTCCAGATCGGTCACCGGCAGCCAGGAAGGCAGAGGCTCGCCCACCTCCCCGAGCCAGGCGATACGCTCACCGGCCACGAGCAGGTCGCGCACGCCGAGCGCCTCGGGTGCGAGCAGATTGCAGTTGCGCAGTAGATGGAACACGGGCCGCGATTCTGCCACGCGGCGACTGGTTCGTCAGTCCTCGCGTACCACCGTGTCGGCGATCTTGTCTCCCACGCGGCGCCCCTCGCTGTCGGTAAGCACCAAAATGACCTCCACGAGGAAGGCGAGGAATGCAAGCGGGATCATCAAGATCGCGAACAGCCAACCGATGATCGGGATGAACGCGGCTGCCTGAGCCAGAGGGCCGAAGGCGAACAGCCAGTTGCGCTTGATCGAGGTCAAGGGGTCGATGGGTGCATCCGTGAGCGAGTCCACGCGCAGCTTCATGACGTTCTTGCCGATCGAGCGGTGGTTCATGAAATCCAGATCCATACCGTCGCGCAGCAGCATGTACGCGGCGCCCACCAGCCCGCCGATCGCGGGAACGAATCCGACGATGAATACCAGAACCGCATCGATGATTAGCGCCATGGCGCGCTTGCCCAGATCGGCCTTGCCGCCGACCGAGACAGTCTCCGCTGCCGCCGCCTCGGTGGCACCCGATGAAGCCTCGGTGCTCGGAGACGGGGGAGCGTTGTCCACCACTGGGGCTTGGTCGGGGCTGGTATGATCCTGCTCGCTCATGCTCGCTCTCCGGGTCCGGGGCAAGGGGATGCTTACGGCGTCTGATTATGCCATTACGAGCGCACAAGCAAGGCAGGAATCCTACCCTCTACCACGCCGCCGGGGTCTGGACCCCGTGCGCGCTGGCGTCTGCCCACGAGGGTGCGACGCCACGCCAGCCGCAGTCTGGCCGCGTCTGGCCAGGGTCTTGAGGTCACTCGGGACTAACCTCTATCTCGTGCACGGGCGAGAAGCGACCATGATCGTGGCGACAGCGGCAGGCAACGATGAACCGGCTGGCGCACGACCCGAGTTTTCCCGCATGGAGACCCACGATGACTGACTATCGCCGCGGCACCTGCCTGGTTGCGCTCTTGCTGGCTGCAATGACCCTGACTGCCTGCGCCCCCGGCCGTTCGATCGTCCGAGGCAACTGGCCGGATGGTCGCATCGAGTCACCGATCCGTGGCCATTACGTTCCTCCCACGCCGCCGCCGGCCCCCGCCCGGACGAGCGAGGAGTTCCTGCCCGCCGCGCCGCCTGCCACCGATCGATCGGCCGCCGACCTGAACAGGATCGGGGTCCTGCAGACGATCCATTTCGACTTCGACGAGGCCACGGTTCGCCTCGAGGGGATCCCGGTCATGGAGCAGAACGCCGCCTGGCTGCGCGAGCATGCCGGGGCGCGCATCATCATCGAAGGCCACTGCGACGAACGTGGAACACGCGTCTACAACCTGGCGCTGGGTCAGCGACGTGCGGACGCGGCGCGCGACTTCCTGGTGTCGTTGGGTGTGCAGCCCTCGCGCATCGAAGTGGTTTCCTACGGCGAGGAGCTCCCGGCGGTCGAAGGCTACAACGAGGCTGCCTGGGCCGCCAATCGGCGCGCCGAGTTCGTGATTGTCGCCACCGGCAACCAGGGCGGTTTCTAGCACTTTCAGCTAGGCGACCAGAAACTCCGCCGGGCGCCTTTCTCGATCGCGCCCCGCCTGCAAGAATCAGCTCGTTTGCAACACCACAGCACCGTAGCGGGCCGTGGTGGAAGTGTGGTGGGTCTGGCAAGTGGGAGTGCGGGTGCTCGAGCGAGTCTTCCAGCTGCGGCAGCAAGGAACCTCCGTCAAGACCGAGGTGGTGGCCGGTCTCACCACCTTCCTGACGATGAGCTACATCATCTTCGTCCAGCCGGCTGTCCTGAGCGGCAGCATGTTCGGCCTGGATACGGGGATCGACTTCGGTGCGGTGACTACCGCCACCTGCCTGGCCGCTGCCCTCGCCAGTGCCATCATGGGACTGTATGCCAGGTACCCGATCGCCCAGGCGCCCGGAATGGGGCAGAATTTCTTTTTTGTCTTCTCGATCCTGCCGGTCGCTGCGGCGACCGGTCATCCCGAGCCATGGCGTGCCGCCCTCGGGGTGATTTTCGTGTCCGGGGTGCTTTTCCTGGCGCTCTCTCTGTTCGGACTCAGGGAGCGTCTCATCGAGGCGGTCAGCCCCTCGATGAAGGCGGCGCTGGCAGCGGGAATCGGCGTCTTCATCGCCTTCATCGGCCTGCAAAACGGCGGCCTGATCGTCAAGGACCCCGCCACCGCGGTGGCCCTGAATCCAGCGTTCACGTCGCCGGATTTGCTGATCTTTTTCCTCGGTCTAGGGTTGAGCGCGGTGCTCTACGTTCGTAAGGTGCGCGGGGCGCTACTGTGGGCCATGGCCACGGCTCTGGTGGCCAGCTTGGCGCTGCACGCGGCCCTGCCCGCGCTCGGCTCCGATCTCGGCGCGGGGTCGATGCTGATGACCCGGTTCACGCCAGCGCGCGAGTTGTTCGCGACCCCGCCGTCGATTCTGCCAACACTCCTTCGGATGGACATCCTGGCCGCCCTGACGGTGGAGCTGTTGCCGCTCGTGCTGCTGGTGCTGTTCATGGATTTATTCGATACGTTGGGTACGCTCGTGGCGGTGTCTCAGAGCGCCGGCCTGATGCGAGATGGCAAGCTCCCGCGCATCAAGCGCGCCTTGCTCTCGGACGCCGTGGGAACGGTCGGCGGCGCCTGTCTCGGAACCAGCACCGTGACCAGCTACATCGAGAGTGTCACCGGTGTCGAGCAGGGTGGCCGCACGGGTCTGGTCAGCGTCGTGGTCGCCATACTGTTCCTGGTCGCGCTGCCGTTCACCCCGGTCATCGCGATGGTCGGTTCGTATCCTCCCATCACAGCACCGGCGCTGGTCATTGTCGGTGCCTTGATGATGCGGGGGATCACTCGCGTGCAGTGGGATGATGCGACCGAGGCGATCCCGGCCTTTCTGACCTTCGTGTGCATTCCGCTGACGTTCTCGATCGCCGACGGGCTGGCGCTCGGGTTGATCGCGTATCCAGTGCTCAAGATCGCGGCCGGTCGCCACCGAGAGCTCAACCGGTCACAGGTGGTCTTGGCCGTGGTGCTGGCGGCGTATTTCTTGTTCCTGCGGGCAAATGTCGGGTAGCTACCCGGTCGCCGAACGACCCGGACCACCACTGGAAGGCCCAGCCGCCCTCGCTCGACGGTGCTAGCAGGCCGTGGTGGAAGTGTGATGGGTCTAGCACGGCCTGCTAGGGGGCCTGCATCAGGCGGCGCGCGGACTGGACCCAGTCGTCGCGCTGAATCCGGCCCGAGAAGGCTCCGATCTGGCGCGAGATCCGTTCCACGTCCTCCTCGGTCCATTGTGCGATCTGGGCAAACGACCAGATGCCGAGGTCACGAAGCCGCTTGGAGAGCTTGGGGCCGATGCCCCTGATTCGCTGCAGGTCGTCATCAACGCCCGGCGCGAGGGGATGCGGCAGCCGATCGAGTCGACGACGGTATCGCTCGATCTCCTCGTCGCGACTCCGCTCGACATGACGTAGTTGTTCTTGCAACGCGTCGATCCTGCGCTCGTGATCCTGCATGTCCGTCGATTGCTGCTCGAGCTCAACGACCTGCTGTCGCAGCCCCGCCATGCTCGAGTCGCGCTCCGCCAGAAGCCGTCGCCAACTCGCCTCGGCGGTGCCCGCGGACTGCTCGAGCTCCTCGATGGTGCGCTGCAACACGGCCCGTTCGTCGTCGTTCCGCTGCGCCGACAGTCGACGCTGCAGGTCTTGCACCACGGAACGGTGCACGGTGTCCTGCTTGCGGTTGCGCTCGATCTGCCGCTGTAGCTGCCGGCGCGCATCCGCGAGCTCCCGCTCCAGGCGGTTAGTGAGCTCCTCCGCCTGGCGACGGTCTTCCTCCTGTTCTCTGGCGATCTCGCTACGGAGGCGCTCGAACTCCTCGATCTGGCGATCGCGCTCGGAGAGCTGCTGCTCGAGTGGCTCCAGCTCGATCAGCCTGGCCGCCAAACGCGCCATTTCCTTCGCCCTGGTGTCGGTGCTCGCGCGCAGGGCACGAACTTGCGCCTGGAGCGACAGAACAGCGGCCGTCTTGTCGCGCAGTGCCCGCTCGGCTTCGGCTTGGTGGTCTGCCCCGGAATCGGGGTCTGGCTGCCCATCGGCATCGGCATCGGATCCCGCGGACCCTGCCACCTCGAGAGCCGCGACCGGCACCAGGTGGGGTACGGTAGCCCCCCCTCCTGCCGATTCCCCGGCAGCCGCCACCGCGCCCGGGCGATGCTGGGACGTACGCGAAGCTTCGTCGGAGGTCGCTCGCAGCCCTCGCTCCTCGAGCTGCTTGTCTCGACTCTCGAGACGTCGGCGTAGGGTGTCGATCTGTGCCTGTGCGGCATCGGCTTGCCGGTAGGCCTCGGTCAACTCCCGAGCCTTGATCTCCTCCGTCGTACGTAGTGTCTGCCGCGCATCCTCTACGCGATCGTGGTCGCGAAACCCGCGCCAGCTCCAGCCGATGAACCAGCCCACGATCGCGGCCAGCACCAGGCACGCCGTGATCTGCCCCAGCAAGTAGATCATGCTCCACCCCCGGTGCCGGTGCCGATTGCATCGAGGACCGTGAGATCGAGACTCCAGCGCAGCGGGCCAATCGAGTCGGTCAGTGCGCGGACCTCGACAGCGTCGGTCCGATCGCGGACTTGCCCGAACAGCAACGCCGTGTCGCCCTGAATGCTCAAACGACCGTTGCCCTCCAACTTCTCCATGATCTCCACCAAGGCGGCGGCCCGATCCACCCACTGCGAGCTTGCCACCGCGGCGTTTGCGCGAAGGTCGGTGGATACGTTGGCTTTCCCAAAACGCTCCTCGGCGGCCGCTACCAGAGCCCGGTGCGATCCGTCATCGGGGAATCGGCCGGCGAGGAACAACCGGTCGCCGAGCCGCTGCAACCGCAGCACAGGCAGCACCGCCGGCGCTGAGCGTTCCGGCTCCGGGATCCTCTCGATGGCCATGGACCTGCCGACCGTGCGCACGCCCTCGACCGCCGCGACGATGGCATCGATTCGATCCGCTTGTTCCGGTGAGCTGACGAAGCCGTGGAGCACCGCGTCACGGCCCTCGAAACCGACCCCGTAGAACGCGATCCCGGCGGCTCCCAAGGCCTCCTGCGTGCGCGCCAGCAGGTCGCGCTCGATCACGTCGACTCGCACCCCCATGCATATGGCAACGGTGAAGATAAGAAAGCCGCTGATGAGCCAGAATCGCGCTCGCTCGCTCATCGTTAGGAGGCCGTGGTGGAAGTGTGATGGGTCTGGTACCGCCGCCAAGGGCGCAGATGCAAGGCGCCACGACGTCGGCGATGCCATGGCGCATCGTCAAGGAGAGGCAACGCCGCAGATGGACCCTTGGCGGCGG
>JACZXM010000389.1 GCA_022571615.1 Acidobacteriota bacterium
GGCTCCTGGCTCATACCCCGAAGGTCGTAGCGTCGACGGGTGTCTTCTCAACGAGTCGGAGGAAGATTCGCTGGAAAAGCATCTACAAAACTTAGAATATGGCACCAACCAGGCGATCCAGAGTCACCGTCTCACCGAACATGCGCGGGGCTCAGGAGTGGGCCAGGGGACCATGAAGAGGATCGGTCTACTGAATTGGGAGGCACCATGAGTCCCACTCGTCGCACGTTTCTGCAAACGGCAGCCTTGGGAGCCGTTGGCACGGCACTTACGAGCAAACCGGCCATAACGGAGGCTTCCTCTACACGGCGCGGCGGCCCTCCCGAGGAACTGGGGGACCGTTTCGACCCATGGATCGAGGTCGAGGCCAATGCGCTGGCCAACAACGTGGCCGAGGTTCGGCGCCTCACAGAGAACCGCCCCATACTGGCGGTGATCAAGAACAACGCCTACGGCCTCGACCTGACGACAGCAGCAGCCCTTCTCGAGCCCATGCCCGAGGTCGTGGGATTCGCCGTCGTGAAGGCGGAGGCGGCCATCGCCCTGAAGGAAGCCGGCGTTGGCAAGCCGGTCTATCTGATGGCGCTGTTTTCCGAGTCCCTCGCCCCGGAGCTGGCGCACCTCGGCATCCGGCCCTGCATCTATTCCGAAGACGCCCTGCGGCTCATCGAGCCCATGGTGCAGGCCGTAGGAGGTCCCATCAAAGCTCAGATCTACCTGGACACGGGCATGAGCCGGATGGGCATCCCGTATCACAAGGCCCTGCCCTGGATCGAATCTGTCGTGGGGAGTGGAATGATCCAGATCGGAGGCGTGTTTACGGGCCTGACAGAGGACCCTGAATACGACAAAGAGCAACTCAGTCGATTCATGGAGGTGGTACGCCAGGCGGCTGACGCAGGGTTCGCCCTTGGCACCCGGCACGCCGCCTCTTCGAGCGCCGTTTTCGAGTTTCCCGAGGCCCATCTGGACATGGTGCGGCCAGGCATGGCGCTCTATGGCGGGTATCCGAACGACCCGGCTCTTCAGCGTGAAACGGCATCTCTGCGCACCACGGTCCGCCTGAAAGCCAGAGTCGTACGGGTGGAGAGGCTGCGCACCGGTGACAGTGTTTCGTACGGTCGAAACTACGTGGCCCACGAGCCTACCTGGGTGGCGACGCTTCCGGTGGGGCACACGGACGGCTATCCACGGAAGGCCGTGGAGGGGGGGCGCGTCTTGATTGGTCCGAAGACCTACCCGGTCATCGGAGCGGTGTCGGCGAGCCACACCATCGTGGAGTTGGGGCCCGACTCGAGCGTGGCGGTGGGCGACGTGGCCACCCTGTTGGGTCCCGATGTCCCGGAGATCGATCCGAACTGGCTGTCGGCCAAGACCGGCGTTTCGATCTACGACATCTTCATGCACCTGAATCCGATGTTGCCGCGGGTGGTCGTCTAGACCCGCCGCGCATGGACTCTGAGAGTTCGCGTGAAGTTCGCGGGAGTGGGCCCTGAATTCCTCGATCTCGTGACAGGGCGCCGTCGCGTCCGGTCCTCTGAAACCTTGACACGGTCTTTTGCGTTACCTATGTTGTCTAGGTAATTACCTGGTTAGCATAGGTATCAAGATGACGAAGGGTCGCGACAAGATGATTCCGGGCACACTCAACGTGCTGATCCTGAAGTGCCTCAGTCATGGTGCCCTGCATGGGTACGGCGTGAGCCGATGGATCCACGAGCGCGCGGACGACGTGCTGCGGGTGGAGGAGGGCGTGCTGTATCCGGCGCTGCACCGGCTCGAACGCGACGGACTGATCGAGGCCGAGTGGGGGATCAACGACACTGGCCGGCGGGCGAAGTTCTACTCGCTCACGGCGCGCGGTGAGCGCGAGCTCGACGCCGAGACCGATCGCTGGCGCCGCCGCTCCGCTGCGGTTTCCGGCCTGCTCGATCTATCCCCGGGGAACTGATGCGATGGCTTTGATGGATGGGTATCGACGACTGCTGCGAGGTATTGGTCGACGTCCGGCGCGCGACGTCCACAACGAGATCGAGCTGCACCTCCGGCTCACGACCGAAGAGCTGATCGGCGGGGGAATGAGCCCCGACGCGGCGGAGGCCGAGGCGCGTCGGCGCTTCGGCAACGCGAAGGATGTCGAGGGCGAACTCCGCCGCGTGCAGCGGCAGATCCAGCGGCGCGAGAGCACACTAACCTATCTCGAAGGCGTGCGCGGCGATGTGAAGTTCGCCCTGCGCACGCTGTGGCGTCGACCCGGGTTCGCGGTATTTGCGATCGGTACGTTGGCGCTCGGGATCGGCGGCGCGACAGCGATCTTCAGTGTGGCGAACGGCGTGTTCCTGAAGCCGCTGCCAGGCGTGCGTGACAGCGATCGCATCGTAGAGCTCACGCAGGGACATGGGGGCGACTTCAAGTCCATCTCCTATCCGGTATTCCGGGCACTGAGTGATGGTGTCGACGAGCTGGCGTATGTCGGTGCCACCGACATCCTGACGGTTGCCATCGGCAACGGTGACGATGTTCCGCTAGTGACCATGGGCCTGCAGGTCACCGATGGGTACTTCGAGACGCTGGGCACGCGTCCCGCCATCGGCAGGTTGTTCAGCGCCCCCGAGGCGTCGTTTCCCGATCCCGCGGCTGTAGCGGTTGTGAGCCACTCTCTCTGGGAGCGGCGGTTCGCGTCGGACCCCGACATTGTCGGTCGCACGGTGCGTTTCAACGGGTCCCCGCTGCGTGTGATCGGAGTGACCGAAGAGGGTTTTCATGGTCACGCCACGGCGCTGCAGCTCGACGTCTTCGTCCCGGTCGGCGCCGATGTGCCGGGTGTGCACGGCGCAGCATCGATCGAGTACCACCGTAGTGGCCAACTCGACCTCATCGCGAAGCTGGCACCGGGCGCGACACTGGATCAGGCACGCGCTGCCGCCGATGCGCTATCGAACCAGTACGTTCAGGCTATCGAGGGACCCGAGGCTACCTATCCGCTGCGCATGATTCCCTACGGCAGTGTGCCCGGCATGGCGCGAACGGGAGTGGCGGCATTCCTGGGAATCCTGTTGCTGGTGACGATCCTGGTGCTGGGGATCACCTGCGTGAACATCACCAATCTCCAGCTCTCGCGCGCGGCCCTGCGCGGTCGCGAGATCGCGGTGCGCATGTCCTTGGGGGCGGGAAAGGGCCGGATCGTTCGCCAACTCTTGATTGAATCGATGGTCGTCTTCGCGTTTGGCGCCGCGCTGGGCACGTTGCTGGCCACCTGGGCAGTCGGGCTGGCTTCGGGTTTTCAGCCGTCGATTCCGCTGCCCGGCGCCCGGTTCGCGCTCGATCTGGCGATCGACTATCGCGTGCTGCTGTTCGCCCTCGGGCTCACCGTACTGGCGGGCCTGTTCTCGGGCCTCGTGCCGGGCTGGCATGTGGCACGGCAAGATCCGGTAGCGGGATTGCGGGA
>JACZXM010000390.1 GCA_022571615.1 Acidobacteriota bacterium
TCATCCCGATGTCCGGACTGGTCAGCCCCTTCCTGGCCGCCGGTGGTTCCGCCCTGCTGGCCAACTGGCTCATTGTTGCCCTGGTGCTTCTGATCAGCCACGCGGCACGGCGGCCTATCGTCGTCGGGCCTATGCTCAACACCACCGGTGAAGGTGCCAGCGGCACTGAGGACCCCCTGCGGATCAAAGAAGGCGGTGGCGCCAAGTGAATAACGCCATCCGCCATACCTGGGTCGTCTCCGTGGGACTGTTCCTGTCGCAGCGGTCGCTCGAGTCGCTGCGCTGGAGGTAGGGGATGGGCAGCTACCGTAATCTGGGCCCGCTCGGACTGATCGTCCTGGGTTTCGGCCTCGTGGCAGGACTCGTCAGCGGGGATTGGGCATCGCTGTATGTCCTCCTCCACGTGATCCTGGGTGCCATGATGCTGGCGTTGTTCCTGTTCACCCAGATCGATACGCTGCGCGAAGCCCTCGGTGGGCGGCGCGGCAAGTACGGCACCAATGCCGTTGTGTACACCGTACTGACGATCGCGGTCATCGTTATCGTCAACTACCTGGCCGTACAGCATCCGGTGCGGTGGGACCTGACCGAGCAAGGGATCTTCTCGCTCGCCCCACAATCGCGTCAGATCCTCGACAACCTCGAGGAGCCCGCCATCGCACGTGCGTTCTATCGGGAAGGCGAGGAGGGACCGGTTCGCGATCTGCTCGAGAGCTTCGCCGCGGCTTCCGATCAGTTCACCTACGAGTTCCTCGATCCGGACAAGCACCCCGAGCTCGCTCAGCAATACGAGATCTCTCAGTTCAGCACCGTGCATTTGTCCGTCGGGACCGAGTCCACCAAGCTCACCGAGGTGAGCGAGGAGTCGATCACCAACACGCTCATCCGGATGACCTCCGCAGGTCGCAAGGTGGTGTATTTCGCCACTGGACACGGCGAGCCGGATCTTGAGGACTCGGCCGGCGACCTCGGCTACGGCCAGGCCAAGGCGGCGCTCGATAACGAGGGCTACGACCTGGTCTCACTGGTGCTGGGCTCGGTCCCGGATGTGCCCGCCGACGCCGACATGCTGATCATCGCCGGGCCCCAGCGTCCGATTCTGGAGCGTGAGATCGAGGTGCTCGACCGCTACCTGCTGCGCGGGGGCAAGGCGCTCCTGATGATCGACCCACAGCAAGGAGATCGGCTGCTCCCGTTGCTCAAGCAGCGCGGCATCGCGCTCACAAACGACGTCGTCATCGAGCAGTTTGTCCAGCTGTTCGCCGGCGCCACTCTGGGGCTAGAGCCGATCGTCGGCAACTACGGAACTCATCCGATCACCGCCGGTTTCGCCCAGCGTACGATCTACCGGATGGCTCGCAGCGTCAGGGCGGAGGAGGATCTCCCCGACGGCATCACGGTGGACGAGCTGGTTCTGACCAGCAGCTCCTCGTGGGCCGAGAGCGACCTGGAGCGACTGTTCGACAGCGGCGAGGTACAGCTCGATGACGTGGACACCCCGGGCCCGGTGCCGCTGGCCGTGGCCGCGACGATCGAGGATTCCGCGCTCACATGGACCCAACCGCTGATCGAGACGGTCCGCGACGAACAGGAAGATGATGACACCGCCGATGACACGGCGGATGACACCGCGGATGACACCGCGGACGACACCGAAGACCAGCCGGAGGTAGCCGACGACGCCCAGGACGAAGACAGTGCGGCCGACAGTCCACCGGCTGACCTGCAGGGGCGCCTGGTGGTATTCGGCGACTCGGTGTGGTTGAGCAATCGATACATCAACAACTACTACAATCGGGACCTGTTTCTGAACACGGTGGGCTGGCTGGTGGGCGAGGAGGAGCTGATCTCGATTCGACCGCGTGGAACGCGAGCCTCGCAGGTTATGCTGACAGCCGGTGAGAGCCGCGCCGTGTTCTACGTCACGGTGCTGTTGCTGCCGGAGCTCATCCTGTTCTCCGGCATGCTCATCTGGCTCCGCCGGCGCAACCGATAGGTACAGGAATGCAGACCCGCAACACTGTCATCATGGCCGTCTTGCTGGTGATCCTCGCCGGCTTCGTGTACTGGTACGAGATCCGAGGACGCGTGCAGCGGGAGGAGGCCGAGCAGCTGGCGGAATTGCTCGTGCACTTTGACATCGAGCAGGTGCAGCGCCTGGAGCTGGTTACCACCGACGGGTCGGTCGTAGCGTCCAAGAGCAACGGCGAGTGGACGATCCTGGAGCCGGTTGCGGTGGCCGCCGACGGCGACGCGATCGATACCCTCATCGACCGGTTGCATAGGGCCAAGCGGGACCGCCAGATCACCGAGGCGGCAGAGGATCTGTCGACCTTCGGACTCGACTCGCCGGTCCGAGTGACACTGGGTCTTTCCGACGCTGAGCCGGTCACGCTGGCGCTCGGCACGGACACCCCGGTGGGGTTCAATCTCTACGCCATGCCGGGGGACACAACCGCCGTCTACAGCGCCCCGCGTTCGCTGCGCAACAGCTTCGACAAGAAGCTGTTCGACCTGCGCGACAAGGCGATCCTGCGTTTCGAAGAATCCGATATCGAGCGCATCGAGATCCGCGGTGACCGGCTGACCGTCAGTCTGAGACGGCAGACCGACGAGGCAGGCGAGGACGCGGAGTGGATCGCCAGCAAGCCTTTCGAGGGACGAGCCGACGGCGAGACCATCGAGGATCTGCTCGCAGCGCTGCATACCGGCGAGGCAGAGGCTTTTGTTCTCGACTCCGAGCCGACCGACGAGCAGCTTGCAGCGTACGGCCTGGCCAGCCCGCAGGTGTCGATCACGCTTGGCACCGCCGACGGCTCGTCGCGAGCGTTGCTGCTAGGAGCTGCCGCCCAGGAGCCAGAAGGCCTTTACGCGATGCGCCAGGGCGGAAGCGCGGTTTTTGTGGTCGACGCCGACCTGCTCGAGGATCTGCCCAACAGTGCCGATGGCCTGCGCAACAAGCAGGTCCTGGCACTGGCACGGCAGAGGGTGCAAGCGATCGAGATTGTCCGCAACGGCGTCACTACCCGCCTGGAGCGCCACGACTCGGACTGGAGCATCACAGCGCCGCGGCAGATCAAGGCCGACGCCTCGGCGGTTTCGCGCCTGTTGAGCGCGCTGCAGGATCTTCGCGCCGAGGGGTTCGCGGATGATGAGTCGAAGCCACAGGGCGCCGAGCTGACGCTGCGGCTGGTCTTGGCGCCGGAGGGCGGCAGCGACGACGACCGCACCGGGGCAACCGAACGCCTGGAGTTGCACGTTGGTCCGGTAACCCAGATCGTGCCGCTATCCGCGGCGGATGAGGAGGGAGACACCGAACTGATCGAGGCGCGCACCGTTAGCGTCAGCGGAGACCCGACGGTGTATTTCGTCCCCAGCGATGACCTCGAGGACCTGAGCGTCGACCTGTTCGACCTGCGCGCCAAGACGCTGGTCCAGTTCACC
>JACZXM010000391.1 GCA_022571615.1 Acidobacteriota bacterium
GGTGAGCAGTGATTGATGTTCTATCGGGTCTTCGTCGACCCGAATTGGGTCGACATGGTCGTGGAGATCCGGCGCGATGTGCTCACGGCCACAGGAGTGCCCGCGGAAGAAATCCGGCAGCAGCTGGCCGCGGCCCGACGAGTACCGCAGCGTCTGTCTGGGCGACGCTTGGCGACATCGATCAGCCCACGCGGATGGCTGGTGAGCTGGTCTCCCCGAACTACTTCTCGGTACTGGCGGTCGAGGCCGTGCGAGGCGGGTTCTTCGGCCCCGCCGAGCAGGCGTCCGACCTGGTCGTGCTCAGCCACGGCTTGTGGCTGCGCCAGTTCGGTGCGGCCAATGACATCGTTGGCCAGCGCATCACTCTGAACCGGGACGCCTACACGATAGTGGGCGTCGCACCGGCCGGATTCCGCGGCCCGGCGTGGGAACCTGAGTTCTGGGTTCCGATCGCGGCTCAGCCCAAGATCCTGGCCGTTGACTACGACCTGCTGAGCGAGCCCGATATTCACTGGCTCCAGACCGTGGGCCGACTTGCCGACGGTGTCACCCGCGCTCGGATCGCCAGCTTCGTCGCCTCGAGATGGTCCGACGCGCACGAGTCCGAGGCCCAATCGTCACCGTCCTGGATCCCCGTGGTTCTTGCTGCGAACGAGCTGCGCATATTCCCAGCGTACAGGGCCACAGTCGCGCGGTTCGTCGTCGGGTTCTCCGTTCTTTCGGTGCTGGTGCTGCTGACCGCCTCCGCCAACTTGGCCACGATGCTACTGGCACACGGTCAGCTGCGCGGCACCGAGATCGCTGTACGATGTGCGTTGGGCGCGACTCGAGGCCATCTCGCCCGCCGCCTGGCGGCCGAGGTAGCGGTGCTCGGCACGGTGGGAACCGCTTTCGGTCTGCTGCTGGCGGCGCTTGCCAGTCCGCTGGTGTCACGCCTCCCTCTGCCGGTGCCAGTGGCCTTGCAGCTATCGTTCGACGGCGGTGCCGCAGTGCTGGCATCACTTGCGGGATTGGCAGGCTGTGGCGTGGTGGGCCTGCTGGTGGGTTTCGTGGAGTTGCGCCAAGGCCCCTTCATGCTGCTACGCGGAGGGGCGACAGCCAGAGCCCCACGACTTGCCACGGTTCTGGTCGCCGCCCAGGTGGCCGGTTCGACCATCTTGCTGATCGCCACGGCGCTGCTGGTGCGGAGCGCCTGGAACACGGCAGCCGTTGAGCCCGGATTCGATGCGCACGGCGTGCTGTCGGCTCGGATAGCGCTCGATTCGCGCGACTACGATGCTGCCGGCGGCAACGCTCTCTACTCGGCCTTGCGGCGGCAGCTCGACGCCGACCCTGTCGTCGAGCGCGCCGCGATCACCAATATGATGCCACTCGGACGAATTCACTCGCCGGTGAAAGCGACGCTTCCGGGCGCCATGGACAGCCCTTTCGACGCCCGGTTGACGGCGACATCGCCCGGCTACTTCGAGTTGCTCCACATTCCGATTCTCGCCGGCCGCCGGTTCACCGATGCCGATTCCGCGGACAGCCGCCAGGTCGCCATCATCAACCGGACGATGGCGGCCATTGTCGGCGCCAGCCCCCTCGGCATGCCGATCCAACTGTCGTGGGAGTCGGAGCCTCGAACCATCGTGGGAGTCGCGGCCGACGTCAAGTACAACTCGCTCACCGAAGACGCCATCCCGTTCATCTACGCTCCGCTGGCGCAACAGCACTGGCCTGAGGTCGTCATCTTGATCCGGGCGACCACGCCGAATCCGATCATCGCCTTGACTCCGCTGCGCTCGGTCTTGGCAGCGCTCGATCCCTACATTTCGCTCGAGAATCCACGGCAGCTCGGCGAGCAATTCGTGGCCGCCGGAGCGCAATCGCGCGCCAATGCGGGCATGGCGGCCGTGCTCGGGATCGTCGCGCTACTGCTCGCGGCGACCGGTCTATACGGGATGTTGTCGCATAACCTGGCGGTACGGCGCCGGGAGTTTGCGATTCGCGCCGCGGTCGGTGCGTCCCCGCAGGAACTCGCGCGCGCGGGGCTGGCATCGGGGCTACGACCGGCCACGGTGGGCCTGCTGGCGGGTGTGCTCTGCGGCTTCCTTGCGGCAGGAACCATGGGCACGCTGCTGGTGGGAGTGAAGCCACACGATCCTGTCAGCTACGGCACCACGATCATTGCCGTGCTGTTGGTGGCCATCGGAGCGGCGTGGATCCCGGCGCGCCGGGCGGCGAATGTCGGGTCCCGGGCAGCACTCGGTGACGAGTAGCGGCCCTGGGCCGTTTCGCGTGCGGGGAATTCTGGCTAGAGTGACTCGTCGGACGCGAGTGTCCCTCGGCAATTCCTACGAACCCGAGCTGCGTCGCCCCGGCGTCCACGGGGCGCCGGCGGCCTCTAGGTCGGCCTCCAGCTGCGCCAGATCGCCTTCGAGCAGGCTCGTCAGCTCCGGGCGCAGTTGTCCGAAGTCGCGCTGGGCGATCTCCAAGCTGGTGCGCTGCGTGGCCGTTGGCGGCATGCGGGTGGACGTAACCCGGCCGAACACGCGCCCGGCACGGGCGTTGATCGAGGGCACGGATGGCTCGTTGAGACGACCGCGGATCGGGTCGCCCGAGAGCCTGGTCTGCAGGGCCCGCAACGATGCTCCAAGCTCGTCCATCCGGGTGAACAGCGACGGGTCTGCCCGCGGCGTCTCTAGCAGCGCGGCGCGCATGAAGCGCAGTTGCTCACGGGCCTCGCGAATCTCAGCCTCGGCGCTAGCGACGCGCCTCCTCATCTCAGCAGCCTGACTCTGGAACCGCGTCGCAGCGGTGAAGTCGGTGCCATCGGGAGCCGTGGGGACGGGCTTGACGGTGAACTCGCGCGGCTCGCCGAGTGTCTCGACGCCGGCGCTGGTCACCAACACCAATTCCACGCGGTACTGGCCGGGGGCCACGAGGGCGCCTCGCGGCTCGCCCGCCCAAGGCGGCACGAATCCCGGGGTGCTGAGGTCGACTGGATCCGGGGGAGGTCGTCGCAGGTCCCAACTCACACGGTGCAGGCCCTCCTCCGCCGGACCCTGTACGAAGCGAACGGGCTCACCGGCCCCGTCGCGAACTACGAGCAGAACGCGTGGTTCCCCCTGCACCGACTCCTGCTGCAGCCGTTCCCAGCCCGGGAAGGGCACGTTCTCGCCGGCCTCGCGAAGCTGCTGCTCGGACTCGGCGCGCTCTTGGGCCATCGTCGAGGGCACCTCGCTCAGGTAGTACGTGAATGTGGCGCCGAACGGCGGGTTGTCGGCGGTGAAGTCGTCGCTGCCGAGGGTGGGCTTGCCGGGGGCCTGCATCGGCACCGACGGCACGTACCACCAGGCGTCGCGCACCGGGAACAGGGTGCTGCCGGCCTCCAGTGCGCCGGAGGCGATCTCCCGCAGCGGTGTGTAGTCGTCCAGCACGTA
>JACZXM010000392.1 GCA_022571615.1 Acidobacteriota bacterium
GGTCCTCCCCGTGGGTCCACCGCGACCAACCGCCCCAAGTCCCGGCAACGACGAGAGATATCAAAGTGGAGCTGAGGGGGCTCGAACCCCTGACCTCGTGACTGCCAGTCACGCGCTCTCCCAGCTGAGCTACAGCCCCGGCGAGCGTCCTATTGTAGCGGATTCCCAAACACCCGCAGCGCACGTTGAATGGGCGCGTGTGCCGTCGCGTTGCCGGTGCCGGGCTCAAGCGCTCGCGGTCTCGTTGGCCTCCTGCTCGGACTCATCCTGCGCCGCCGCCTTGAGCTCCTCGATCTCGCTCTCCTTGGCATCGATCTGGCTGGCGAGCCCAGCGATCTTGCCGATCAGCTCGTCGTATCCCTGCAGGCGCGAGAGCGTCGGACGCTTGTCGCTGGCCATCTGTGCATCGTAGATCAGCTTTCCCAGCAGCGAGGTCTGCTCGGCCTGCTCACGACGCAAGCCCCGGATGTCAAACCGCAGCCGCGCGATCCGCCCGCCGCGCCGCGTCTCCTGTTCCACCTGCCTCGAGATCTGTTTGATCTCGTCCCAGATCCGGTCCAGGTGCCAGGAAAGATCCCGCTTTTCCTCTTCCTGCGTAGTGCCCTCTTCCACCGGAGGCTCTTGCTGTGTTTGCTCGCTCATGACGGTCCTTCCGTTCTCGATAAAACCAGACTCCACCCTCTATTGAACCACGTGCGACCCCGTGGGGCATGGCCAATGCCGCGCCCGGAGCCACTCGCGCGTGCCCCGCGCCTCGCCGCCGTGCCGCCATCTCTGCCTAGCCACACTACGAGCCAGCTGCCAGAATGTTCCTGCCTTCCCGGCGGGCGCCCCTCGAGCGCCCAGCTATCGTTTCTAGAGCGGAAGCGAATGGGGTCTGGTGGCCTTCTTGGACTTCAAATCCAATGGGGGGCGCCGGAAGGCGTCCTCGCTGGGTTCGATTCCCAGGCGCTTCCGCCATTTCTTTTCAAGCACTTACGGAGAATCGCCCGCCCGTGACGGCACGACGCGGGCTGCGTCCTGGAGGTGTTGGGTACGTTCTTGGCTACGAATTGCCCGAGAATCGGGCGCCAATGCAGACCAAGTTGGAAACGAGTCGAGGCCTGGTTTGGGCAAATCGAGGACGTGGAGGCCACCGGATTTTGAGGAGGGTTTACCCGGATCAGTGCGTCTCACTGCAATCGCGCGTGGTACCTGGCTATTTGCCGCCATGCCTGCCGTGGCAGAGTATCCGGGCGCTCTCGATCTTTGTCGATCTTTGCTATCGGCACCGATCAGGCGCTGCACTGTGGCCCCAAATGTGGCCCCAAGCGAAGTCTCGTTGGGTAGCCCTAGTGGACGTTACTTGGAACTCCGGGTAGTCGAAACCTGGGCGGCGGCAGGTAGGGCGGTGGCGCGTTTCTCCCTTCCATCCTGCGACCAACGAGGGGCAGCGCCACCACGGGTACTCGTAGAAACCAGAAATGTCCGACCGCTCGATACCTCCCGTCCGTTCACCTCCGCACCTCCTGTTGCCCGCCATAGCCCGCCATCGCAGGCAAAGGGCCGACCAAGCCGCAGGGTGCTCCCCCTACCTTGCCAAGAGGGGGTGACCGGCCGGATCGGGAGTCCCCTGGGGGGCATACGGATCGGACTTCCGGCAGACTATGATTTGCGTGTCGCCAAGCGCACGACCTGGCCCGATATCGAGAAACGCGTCCGTCAGCAAGTAGCCTGATATGCCCGGGAGCAAGCGATGAGCAGCCGCTGGGGTGAGTCGACTCGGTCGGTGCATCTGCGCGCTCGCAAAGACCCGGTGACAGGTGCGATCGTGCCGCCGATCAGCCAGTCAGCCGCCTACGCCTTCGATGATCTGGAAAGCTGGCGTCGGGTGGCGTTGGGCGAGTCGGACGGCGACACGTACGGGCGCAACTCCAATCCCACGTCGCGCTTACTGGTGGAGCGCGTGGCGGCGCTCGAGGGCGCCGAAACCGGGGCCAGTTTCGCCACCGGAATGGCGGCGATCACAACCAGCATGTTCGCGCTCCTGGACCCCGGCAAGCGAGCGGTCACGATCCGTGACGCCTACGGCGCCACCTTCCTGATGTTCACCGAGATCCTGCCGCGCTTCGGCATCGAGTGTGTCGTGTGCGATACGGATGACACCGAGGGACTGGAACGGGAGATCGCCACGGGCTGTGACCTGCTGTATCTGGAAACCCCCACCAACCCGGTGCTCAAAGTGCTCGATATTGCCGCACTCAGCGCCCTGGCGCACGAGCAGGGGGCGCTGGTACTGGTGGACAACACATTCGCCACGCCGGTTAACCAGCGGCCACTGGAACTCGGAGCCGACCTGGTCATCCACAGCGCGACCAAGTACCTGGGCGGCCACAACGACGCGCTCGGCGGCATCGTCTGTGGCCGATCCGAGCTGATCGAACCGATCAACCGTCACCGGGAGCTCACCGGCGCAGCCCTCGATCCTCACAGCGCCTTCCTGCTGCTGCGCAGCCTCAAGACCCTCGGCCTGCGCATCGCTCGCCACAACGAAAACGCGCAGCACCTTGCGACCTTCCTGCAGGCGCACGCCCGCGTCGAGCAGGTCTTCTATCCGGGCCTGGAAAGCCACCCGCGACACGAGCTCGCGTGCCGGCAGATGCGGGGTTTTGGAGGCGTTCTGAGCTTCACCGTGGAGGGCGGCATGGAAGCCGCGGGACGCGTGCTCTCGTCGCTGCGGCTTGCCTACCTGGCCCCGAATCTGGGACAGGTCGAGACCATCGCCGGCCCGGCGGCGCTCACCAGCCACGTCGAGCTGAGCGCCGAGCAGATCGAGGCCTCCGGCGTGCCGGCAAGCTTGATTCGCTACGCCACCGGCATCGAGGACGCCGAGGACTTGCAGGCCGATCTGGAGCAAGCCCTCGGGCGGCTCTGAGTCACTTCACTCGCCGCTGTTGGGGGCTGATTTGGGGGCGGATGAAGCATGACAGCCTGCATCTGGCCGCGCGAAGCCGCACAGCCTGCGCTAGCTGCTGGGCTGTTGAAGTCATGGAACAGCAACAGGTTACGGCCAAGTCCTAGCCCATCAGCAGGTTAGCCGGGACCCCGAGAATCCACCCCGGACCCGGTGAGACCGGTAGCCTCGAAACGCTATATGCTCGTTGGAGCCTGGGTGAACATTCCGTCTACGAGGATGAGGTCGGGGGTATACGGATCGTTGATCCAAGGAGTGGGAGGCTTCGGGCCGTTCTTCTTGTCGGAGCCTTCCGACTTCAACTCATAGGAGTCCTGCCCTGGCTTGGGTTTGTACTTCCAGGCGTTACCCCAGTCGTCGGTGTCGGGGACCTCGACGCGTTCCCCGAACGATGCCAGCTCGGTGGTCCTGGCCGCCTGGGCCAGCGCGCCCAACGGCGCCAGCGACCGCCACAGCGTGATGCCGAG
>JACZXM010000393.1 GCA_022571615.1 Acidobacteriota bacterium
TCGTCAGTCTCCTTCCTCTTCGTTACTCTTCGCGCCGGCAAGTGGAATCTCGATGGTGAACACCGACCCTCCCGCCGGACTGCCGGCAACCGAAATGCGCCCCCCGTGGGAGCGGATGACGTGCTGGGCGATCGGCAATCCCAGTCCCGTGCCGGCCGGATCGGTTCCCGCATCGCTTCGTACCCGATAGAACTTATCGAAGATCTTGCTGCGCTCGGATGCAGGGATCCCGCTGCCGTGGTCGTGAACCTCGACGACTGCATTGCCGTCGGATTCCCGCATGATGACCTGGAGGAACTTCTCGTCACCCGAGTACTTGATCGCGTTCCCTATCACATTCCCGAAGGCATGCAGCAAAGCCTCCGAGTTGCCGATGAACGGGACGGGGCGAGCAGGCAGACGCAGCTCGGTCCGGAACCCGGCCTCCTTGAGCTGGGTAGCGAACTCGCCAACAGCCTGTCGGACCGGGTCGCGAAGATCGATGCCCTCGACGACATAGTTTCGTCCCCCCGTATCGATCCGCTCGAACTCGAGAATCCCGTCGATCAGCTTGCCCAGCTTGCGAGCCTCGGAACCGATGACCTTGCCGTAACCACGTACCTTCTCGGGAGACGACATCCGCCCCGAATTGAGGAGGTCGGCAAGGATCTGAATCGATGCGAGCGGCGTCTTCAGATCGTGAGAGACGCTAGAAACGAACTCGGCTTTCAGTTCGGCCACGCCGAGCCCACGAGCGATCGCCCGCCCCGACAGCACGATCCCGACCGCCGCAACCACGGTCACGAGAAAGAGCAGTTGACGCTGCTGATTCGTGCTGCTACGCGCCAGCGCCGCGGCATCGGTACCGGGGTACCCAGAGCGTATCGCCCACATCAGGGCTGGAGCGTGATGATCCGGATTCGCCATCAGATGCGCTTCGCCGAGAAGGGACAGAGGGAGGGGCGCCTCGTGGATATATCGAGCGCGCAATGACGGTCCACTGCGATAAAGTTCTTCCCCCGTCTCGTCGAGGACAGAGACCTCCAGAGGCTGATCCCTCAAGAACGCTTGGTCCTGACCTCTGATCTTGGTGGTCAGGCCGGGGAAATAACGGCTCGTTAACTCCGCCGTGGGGACGGCAAACCCGGCGAACTCGCGAAGCTGTTGATCGGGTCCATCCGAGTAGAAAAGACGGAGCACGAGCAAGTAACGTCGGCCGCCGACGGTCACCACCCCGCAACCTTGGCCGAGCCCATCCGCGGCGATGTCGCGGGCGCGCTCGGCAACGGCAGCCGCCAGCGCCGGGTTGGTCGAGAAGCCCGAGACGCTGGTGGCCGCAGCCGGGACGGCGCCCATGAACGATCCGTACGCCGCATGCGATGCGCGCGCGTTCGATGGGCGGTAGAAGAGCATCGACACGCGATCGGCGATACTCGGTGTTTCGAGGCCTTCCGACACCGTTCCGATCAGGAAGTTCCCGAGCGTAGCGACAGCACCGTCGGCCCGATCCAGAGTCGTCCGAATCGTCTCCAGGTCCCATTGCCGGATGGCGGAGCCGGGAATCGCGTCGAGTTGGCCTGTGTAAGCGTGGGCAAGATCGCGCCGCATCTCTCGCGCCAGTTCCTCCGCGACGCGAATTGCCGTCTGCGTGAGGGCCTGCTGCGACGCGTGTTGGAGCCGCCCGAGCGACGTGAGCTCCGAGATCAGGAGCATGGCCAGAGGAATCCCGATGATACCCGCAGGCATCACGCTCGCCAGAAGGAACTTCCGGCGGCGGCGATTCCAGACCCGTACGATCGACATCGACTCAACCCTAGCCCACCCCAGAAAAGGAACTGTATACGCGGCGAGTCGTTGCCGACAAGGGTCGGGTGCGCCGTGTCGAGCTTCCCAACAGCCTCAGATCCCCTAGCAGGCCGTGGTGGAAGTGTGATGGGTCTGGTTACACCGCCAAGGGTGCAGATGCAAGGCGCCGCGACGTCGGCGATGCCACCGCGCATCGTCAAGGAGCGGCAACGCAGCAGATGCGCCCTTGGCGGTGTAACCCTTTGGGCAAGTGTGAGTTACGGGCGATGGCGGCGTCGCGACTCCTCGACGATGCGCACAGACATCGCCATCGTCGTCGCTTCTTGCCCTCGCCCGTAACTCCCACTTGCCAGACCCATCACACTTCCACCACGACCTGCTAGGTCACAGCGGCGAACCGGACCAGATCCTCCCGCCGTCCCAACATGATCAGTGTCGCGCCGGCCTGCAGAGGGGTGCCGGGTTCGGGATTGAAGATCATCTCACCTTCCGGGGGCACCACGCCCACGACCATGAGCCCGAACTCACTTCGGATCCGGCACTCCTGGATGGTACGTCCGTCGAGCGAAGAGCCGGCTGGAATCAGATGCTCTTCGAGCTGCAACTCCAGATTGTGGCGGGCGACGGTCTCGGTGAACTCCACCACCGTGGGACGCAACACCGAGTTCGACATCGAAGTCGCGCCGATGCGCTCGGGCGAAACTACGCGGTCGGCTCCAGCGGCGTAGAGCCGCCTTTCTCCCTGCTCTGAGATGCTGCGCGCGACCACCAGGATGTCGCGGTGCAAGTCCTTGGCGAGCAGGGTGACGTAGACGTTATCCGCCTCGTTCGACAGCGTCAGCAACAGGCCACGAGCACGCGGCAGGCCGGCTGCCAGCAGGTTGGCCTCGTCGACGGCATCTCCGTGAATGAACGGGACGCTGGCCTCTGGCAGCGCGTCGAGGGCGTTGGCGTCCACGTCGATCACCACGATCGGGACGCTCTCGGCGCGCAGATTGCGACAGATCTGGCTTCCGACGCGCCCGAACCCGCAGATGATGAAATGGTCGCGCAATCGTGACAGCTCCTTTTGCATCCGTCTCCTCCCTACGAGCTTCCGGAGCTCGCCCTCGACCACCAGACGCGAGAAATTCGCGGCGACGTACGCGAACGATGCGACGCCGGTCAGGATCAGCCCAATGGTCAAATACTGCCCGGCGGGCGATAGCGGATGCACCTCGCGGAAGCCCACCGTGCTGAGTGTGATAAACACCATGTAGAGGCTGTCGGTGAGTGACCAGCCCTCGATCAGACGATAGCCGGCGGTTGCAGCCAGGATGATGGCGCCGATCGCGGCAACGCCCTGCCGGGTGCCGCGCAGACGGCGCTGGTACTCGACCTCGAGCAATTGGGGAGGCAAAGTTGCGCCCCCTTGGGCAGCTCGCTCGGGTCGTGTGGGAGCCATCCGTCAGGTCGCCTCCTGATCATGGATTGTACGGAAAGCGAGGACCTCGTAGCTCCGAGTGCCGCGCGGAGTCTGCACCTCTACTTCATCCCCGTCGGCCTTGCCGACGAGCGCCTGGCCGATGGGCGAGGTGATCGAGATGCGGCCCTCCTTGGGCTCGGACTCCTCCGCAGTCACTAGC
>JACZXM010000394.1 GCA_022571615.1 Acidobacteriota bacterium
ATCACGGTCGTCGCCGGTGCCTGGCTCGTGGTTTCGATGTTCGCAGCGATCCCTTACGTGTGGAACGGCCTGAGCATCATCGACTCGCTATTTGAGTCGATGTCGGGCCTGACGACGACGGGGGCCACGATCCTCCGGGACTTCTCTCGTTATAGCGAGGGGCTGTTTCTGTGGCGTAGCATGACGCAGTGGTTCGGCGGCATGGGCGTGATCGCGCTGTTTATCGCCGTGTTACCGAAGCTCGGTATCGCCGGCCGTCAGTTGTTCTTCGCCGAGGCTCCCGGACCCGCGGAGGATCGGCTTACGCCGCGCGTCCGGCACACGGCGATGGTGCTGTGGGCCCTGTACGTAGGCCTCACGGCGCTCCAGGTGGTCTTACTCGTGCTGGTCGGTTACACGCCGTTCGACGCGGTGTGCAACTCGATGACCACACTGGCAGCCGGTGGCTTCTCGCCCAACCCCGCCAGCATCGGCGGCTACCACAACGCGGCGGGTGAGTGGGTGTTTATCGCCTTCATGTTCCTGGCCGGTGCCAATTTTTCGCTCCAATACCGGGCGCTGCGCGGACGGCCGGGCCGTCTCCTGCGAGACGAGGAGTTTCGCACCTATGTATTGATCGTCGTGGTCTCGACGCTACTGCTGGCGTATCTGCTGTTGCCGTTCAGCCGCGCCCCAACGACCGAGTACCTGACTGCTTCGAGCACCGTGCAGCCGCTCACCGACGCCCACCCCGCCACGGTCTTCCGCCATGCCGGGTTTCAGGTGCTCGCCGTTCTAACCACCACCGGGTTCGCCACTGACGATTTCAGTCTCTGGCCCGACCGGGCGCTGGTCATCATGCTGGTGTTGATGTTCATCGGCGGTTCGGCCGGCTCGGCCGGGGGTGGGCCGAAGGTCGTCCGGATCTTGCTCGTCTTCAAGTACGCCACAGGTGAGCTGTTCAAGGCGCTGCACCCGCAAGCAATCAGGCCGGTGCGCTTGAACGGCAAGGTGGTGCCACCGAAGATCCTGCGGGCGATCGTGGCCTTCTTGCTGCTGTACCTGATGGTGTACATGACCAGCGTGCTGGTGGTGGCCGCGTTCGGCGCCGATCTGATGACGGCGATCACCGCCTCGATCGCCACCCTCGGCAACATCGGGCCGGGGTTCTCGCTCGTAGGGCCGATGGGAACCTACGCCGACTTCCCCACGGTTACGAAGCTGGTGCTATTCCTCAACATGTGGATCGGCCGGCTCGAGGTCATGACGGTTCTGGTGCTGTTGCAACCCGCCGTATGGCGAGCGGCCCGCTGGAAGATCTAGCAGGCCGTGGTAGCCGCTCAGCAACGGTGCAGCGCCAGCCAAATCAAGCGCTCAACAAGCTGTGGGAAGTCGATCCCAGCCACCGCGGCAGCCTGCGGCAACAGACTGGTCTGCGTCAATCCCGGCACCGTGTTGGTCTCCAGGAAAACCGCCCCGTGGGGGCAGAGAATGAAGTCGCTGCGCGACATGCCCTCGCACCCGAGGATCTCGTGCGCTAGCAGCGCCAGTTCCTGTACCCGTTGAACCGTCGCCTCCGGCACCCGAGCCGGCGTGATCTCGTCGCAGGCTCCCACCGTGTACTTGGCGTGAAAATCGAAGAACTCCCCGCCCACCGGTACGATCTCGGTCAGCGGCAGCGCTTCCGCCGGCTGGGCGCCTCCGCCGAGGACGCCGCACGTGACCTCGGTCCCGGAGAGGAACTCCTCTGCCATGGCGCGGGTATCCTCGTGCAAGGCGGCGCGGAGCGCCGGCTCCAGCTCCTCTGACGCGCGCACGACCCGGGTTCCAAGTGAGGAGCCACCGGCGACTGGTTTGACGACGCACGGCAGTCCGAGATCGGTGGCGATCGTCTCGATGCGCTCTTGGAGCTGCTCGTGCGAATCCAGCGCGGTCGCTGGAACCAGCACGTCGGCTGCAACTGGCATACCTGCACTTCGCAGCAGCCGCTTGGTCAGCGCCTTGTCCATCGCCAGGGCGGAGGCCAACACGCCCGATCCGGTGAACGGAATGCCTGCCAGCTCGAGCATGCCCTGCACTGTCCCATCTTCACCGCCCGGGCCATGCAATGCGATGAAGACCACGTCGATGCCCTGATCGGGACGCAGGCGCTCGAATGCTCCGGTCGTGGTCGCCGACGCTGACGGTACGCCAGCCGCGCTCTCGCCCGCCTTGAACACGGGTACCTGACCGGGGGCAGTCGCGAGCGAGGGCACCGCCGGGCGAACCCCGAAACGCCAGGTCCCGGCGCGATCGATCGTCACCGGGATCGGCTCGAATCGGTCCACGTCGAGAGCGTCGACGACGTTGAGACCCGAACAGATCGAGACATCGTGTTCGGCGGAAGTGCCACCCATGAGGACGGCCACGTGGAGTCGGGCGCCCACAGCCATTGGGGAAGGGTATCATGGGGACCCGGCACCGCCGGCCGCTGCCGACAGGCGGCGACTTCACGCCAGACACGAGGATGATCGATGACTCCGAGCGCGGTATTCGAGGATCTGAAGAGCCGCATCGCAGAGCGCCCCGAGCTCGTTGACGAGATCGGCGCAATCTATCAATTCAACGTCGACGGCGAGGACGGCGGCAGCTGGATCGTCGATCTCAGCAGCGCCCCGGGCGAGGTTCGCAGCGGCGAGGACGACAACGCGGACTGCATCATCACCATGGGGGAGCAGGACTTCGTCGGCATCATGACCGGAGCCGTCGATCCGCAGATGGCCTTCATGATGGGCCGCATCAAGGTCGCCGGCAACTTCATGCTGGCCACCAAGCTGAGGGCGCTGATCTGATCCGGAAAGCCAGGCTCACCCGCGGGTGAGCGCCCCAGGCATGCAGGCTAGCTCTTTTCCGTCAGGCGCTCGCTCACGTCCTCGATCAGCGATGCGATCGTCGCCCGGTTGCCCGAGTTTTCCGGCGCCGGTACAGGCGGCTTCTCGTTTACGGCGATCGGCTCGACCGCGGGTACCGGTGCGGTCGAGGTAGCCGGCACCGCCGACACCGGTGCAGCGAAGGGATCCTTCTGCGTCGATACGCGACGGGGCTCGCCTCGGCCCAGAGCCTCGAGCTCGTCGACGGCGGCACGCAGGAACGACAGCACGATCTCCGCTTCCTGTTGCGCCCTGGTTGCCTCGGCGAGCTGCTTGTCGTACTGCAGGACGATCCGCTGCAGCTCGGCGTGTCCCTCGCTCATGACCTAACTCCTGTCTGGATTGCTCATGGGCCGGACGAATCGCCCGGCCGCAACATCGAGATAACTAGTAACGGAAAGCACGGGATGCTATCAACCCTTTGTGACTATAATGAAGCAGTTGTGAATAGTTTTACACTATTTCAAATAGAATCCAACCTCAAAACTTTCTATATCCCAT
>JACZXM010000395.1 GCA_022571615.1 Acidobacteriota bacterium
GGCCGGCCTCTTGAGCGGCTTGAGTATAGGAGGCCAGCAGAACGGACGTGCTCGACCTCTTCCCCTGCTGCTGCCACTGCCGGTGTCTCCTGCGTTGTGGGTGGGAGGCGATGCCCGTAATCTCGCTTGCCAGACCCATCACACTTCCACGACGGCCTGTTAAGCGGGGAGTCATGCTTCTGCTAGGCTGGCGGCATGGCCGAGCGGGCGCAACTTCGAGCCGCGGAGCGGCACCTGGGGGGGGTGGATCCGGTCTTGCGTGCGGTCATCGAGGCTTGCGGTCCGTGCACCCTGGATGCGGATCGGTGCCGCCGTCCGTTTCCGGCGTTGGTGCAGACCATCATCGGTCAGCAGATCTCCACCGCCGCTGCGCGGTCGATTCACCGCCGCTTCCTACGCTTGTACGGAGGCAAGGCGCCATCGGCACGAGCGGTGCTTGCCAGCACCGAACAGGAGCTCCGAATCGTCGGTCTGTCGCGTCAGAAAATTCGCACCCTGCGCGATCTGGCCGAGCGCGTCCGGGCTCGGAAGATCGGGCTGGCGGCGCTCCAGCGGTTGGGCGATGACGAGGTGATCGTCCGGCTCACTGGGGTCAAGGGTATCGGCGAATGGACCGCCCAGGTGTTCATGATCTTCCGGCTGGGCCGGCTCGATCTGCTTCCGGTGAACGATCTTGGACTGCTCGATGGGGCCCGCGTATTGTACGGTTTGCCACAGCGGCCGTCGGCACGAGAGCTGACCGATCTGGCCGAACCGTGGCGCCCCTATCGTTCGGTGGGGTGCTGGTACCTGTGGCAGGGGAGGAGACGATGGCAGGGCGACCCAGAGCGCAAATAGGCTGGGCGACCATAAGGCTCGGGACGCTGGCGCTGGGGATCGTCGTGGTGGGGAACGTGGGCTCAGCGGCATGGCTCCCGGCCCACCCCCGGGTGCCAGAGATCGACGCCCGTAACTGGACCTACCAGCTGCAGGACTACGACCTACGGCAGATCCGTGAGTCGCGCTTCGACCTCATCGTGATGGACTACTCATCGACCGGCGGCGCCGACGGTGAGTTCACTGCTGAGCAGATCCGCGCACTGCGCCAGGACGGGCCGTGCGGCGATCGGACCGTGCTTGCCTACATGAGTATCGGTGAGGCGGAGGATTATCGGTTCTATTGGGACCCGTCGTGGGTCGACGCCAACGGCGACCCGAAGGCCTCGGCTCCAGCCTATCTGGGTCCCACGAACCCCGCGTGGGAGGGTAACTACAAGGTGCGGTACTGGCTCAAGGCCTGGCAGCGGGTCATCTACGGCACCGCGCAAGGCGCCGGCAAGAGCTATCTCGATCGCATCCTGGATGCTGGGTTCGACGGCGTGTATCTGGACATCGTGGACGGTTTCGAGTACTGGGGGCCTCGCGAGATCGACGGCACCGACGAGCGTCGCAAGGCGCCGGCAGACATGGTGAGGTTCATCAAACGGTTGGCGCGATACGCCCGCAAGACGCGGGGCCGGCCGGGGTTTCTGGTCGTGCCGCAGAACGGCGCCGGGATTATCTCCGCGGATTCGTACCCGGATGCGGCCGATGCCGACAAGGAAGCGGCGCGGCAGCGCCGCAGGTACTTCAGGGTCGTCAGCGGTATCGGGGCCGAGGACCTGTTCTACGTCGGCGGACGCGACGAGAACAACAGCCTGCATCCGCAGAACTACCGCATGAAGTTCCTGGACCAGTTTGCCGGCGCCGGTAAGACGGTGCTTTCGATCGATTACCTGACACGGCCGGACCTGATCGAGGGTTTCTGGCAGCGCGCGACGGCGCGCGGGTACCTGCCCTACGCCACCGTTCGGGACCTGGACCAGCTGACGATTCCGGCCGGCCATGCTCCCACCTGCAGCTGACCGGTCGGCACACCAGGAGGGCGCGGGTATGCGAGTTGGACGGACGGCCTGGGAGCGCCTTGAGCACCAGATCGTCGCGTGCCGTGCCTGCCCGCGTCTGGTTGAGCACCGGGAGCGGGTCGCGCGTGAGAAGCGAAAGGCGTTCGCGCACGAGCAATATTGGGGTCGACCGGTACCGGGATTCGGCGATCGAGGGGCCTCGTTGGTGATCGTCGGCCTGGCGCCCGCCGCCCACGGTGCCAACCGCACCGGGCGAATGTTCACTGGGGACCGATCCGGTGATTGGCTGTATCGGGCGCTGCACGAGGCCGGGTTCGCAAATCAGCCTCAGTCGACCGGTCGCGACGACGGACTGGTGCTGACCGACGCGTTCATCACCGCCGTCAATCGATGCGCGCCGCCGGGGAACAAGCCGACGCCGACCGAACGTGATGCGTGCCGGCCGTTCCTGGAGCGCGAGTTGGATCTCATCGACGCTGCAACCGCCGGGATTCGTGCCCTGGTAACGCTTGGCCAGTTTGCGTTCGATCAGACCCTGCGGGTGCTTCGGGATCGGGGGGCAACGGTGCCGCGTCCCAAACCTCGATTCGGTCATGGGGTGGAAGTCACGATCGGACCCGCCCCGGGCGACAGCTTCCCACGGCGTGAGCTGCTGCTGATCGCCTCCTACCACCCAAGTCAACAGAATACCTTCACCGGCAAGCTCACTCGCGAGATGCTCGCGGGGGTCATGGCGCGCGTGCGGCGGCATCTGGAGTCACATCGGGACGAGTGAACACCTCCTGTCGATGTCCACGGTTGCGTCAATCGTCGACGTCGGTGCGCAGCACCGAAAGGAAGGCTTCCTGCGGGATTTGCACCTGGCCGAAGGTGCGCATGCGTTTCTTGCCCGCCTTTTGTTTCTCGAGCAGCTTGCGCTTGCGGGTAATGTCGCCACCGTAGCACTTGGCGGTGACGTCCTTGCGGAAGGCGTTGATCGTCTTGCGGGCGATGATGTCACGCCCGATGGCTCCCTGGATGGGGATCTTGAAGCTCTGCCTGGGGATCGTCTTGGAGAGTTGCTCGCAAGCATGGAGTGCTCGAGCGCGGGCCTTGTCGCGGTGCACCAGCATCGCCAGCGCGTCGACGCGTTCACTGTTCACCAGGATGTCGACCTTCGCCAGCTGGGTGGGCCGGTAGTCCAGAACCTCGTAGTCGAAGGAACCGTAACCCTGCGTCATTGATTTCAGCCGGTCGTAGAAATCGAACAGCACCTCGGCCAGCGGCACCTCGGCCGTGAGCTCTACCCTGCCCACCGCCAGATAGTTGAACTGGGTGTTCTCGGCCCGCTTCTGCAGCAGCAGCTCCATGATCGGTCCGAGATAGCGGTCGGGCATCAGGATCGAGGCCTTGATGAAGGGTTCCTCGACCCTCTCGATGGTCGCCGGGTCGGGATACTCCGCCGGGTTCTCGACCACATGGGTTTCGCCGTCGGCGGTCGTGACGCGGTATTGCACCGA
>JACZXM010000396.1 GCA_022571615.1 Acidobacteriota bacterium
ATATCGACCAGTGTCCGGGGCCAGCCGGAGGCAGCCAGATGCTTGATCAGATCGTCGGCAACCGGCGGCGGGGCGGCGCCGCTGACCTCCCCCCGGCAATGCACAAACAGCCTCACGATCTCCGGTAGCTCGGGCCAGCGATCAGGGAGTGATGGTAACTCCACGTGCAGGAAACTGTCCACGAGTCGCCTGCAGAGCCCCCGTTGCAACTCTTTGCCCGGCAACGACCACAGACATCCCAGCACCCGAACCCGCGAGCGCGAGCGCTCGATGGTCTCGGCCAGCGCCGATTGGCCACTCGGCGACAGAGCGGCGACATCCGGCACCAGCAAATCCCCTCCCGCTGCGCAGCGCACCGCCGCGCAGATCCGATCGGCTTCGATTCCCAGGGCGGCGGACTGGCCGCCCTCCGCATGCAGGTCGAGCTCTACCAGTGGGCCACGCGTCGCCGCTGACGCATGCAGCGTCCGTGCCAACCAGCGCCTGCCGCTGCCGGGCTGCCCACAAAACAGCACCGCCACGTCGGCACTGCCAAGGCGACGGATCAGGTCGCCCCGCGACGAGTCGGGGGAGGCCGGGTAGGCGCACGCCGTGGGCTGCGCGTACGCCATCCGGAAGGCAACAAGGGAGTCTCGCATGCGGGCCAGGTGGTGCAATGCACGTGCCATGCTACGTGCCGGGGCGCGAGCACCGGCGCAGACGGTTTCCGGTTGCCGAGTGCGGCTAGATGCGGCCACTGCCATCCACGGGCCCCGGCCGGGGGATCGGGCCGAAGGCTCCGATTTGGAACAGCTTTTCGCGACCGGGAGAAAAGGTTTTCCCATCCGCCAGCACGGTGCCCGGGTTCGGGCTCCGGAGAGCTGTGGCCAAGCGCTGAGGTCAGGCGGCGTTGGAGATCCCGCAGTCGCGGATCTTGTACAGCAACGTCTTGTAGCTGATGTCGAGCAGCTTGGCCGCCTGGCGGCGATTCCATCCGGTGCGATCGAGCGCTCGCCGGATGAGCTCGCCCTCGACCTCGAGCGCGGCCAGCCGCGATACCTCCTTGAGCGGCGGGATCGCCCCGGCGGGTCCGATGAACGCCTCGACATCGAGCCCTCCCGGTTTCGCCGCGGATCGCGACCGGGCCAACATCTGCAGTGCTCCCTCGACGTCTTGGAGCACCACCATACGGCGCACCAGGTTCTCGAGCTCGCGCACGTTGCCGGGCCAGTCGTGCCGGGCGAGCGTCTCGAGCGTACCGTCGCTCAGCTGCCCGATCGCGCGGCCGTACTCGGCCTCGTACTGGCGCACGAAGTGCTGTGCGAGCAATGGAATCTCCTCGCGCCGCTGTCGCAGCGGCGGCACCGGGATCCGAATCACGTTGAGGCGGTAGAACAGGTCCTTGCGAAAGTTGCCCTCGGCCATCTCCCGCTCCAGGTCACAGTTGGTCGAGGCCACCACGCGCGCATCCACGCTGATCTCGCGATCGCCACCGAGGCGAAAGTAGCAGCCGTCCTGTAATACCTGTAGCAGCTTGGCCTGGGTGCCACCGCTGATCTCACCGATCTCATCGAGCAGAATCGTGCCGTCGTGGGCGAGCTCGAACTTGCCGGGCTTGGTGCGCTCCGCGCCGGTGAACGCTCCGGGCTCGTAGCCGAAGACCTCCGATTCCAGTAGCTGGTCGGGTAGCGCCGGGCAGTTGACCTTGACGAACGGGCCACTGCGATAGGAATCACGGTGCAACCGCCGAGCGATGACCTCCTTGCCCACCCCGCTCTCGCCGGTGATGAGCACCGGCACGTCGGTATCGGCCACCTGGCGAATCAGATCGCGGATCGCCCGCATCGCCGGTGAGGCGGCGATGAGCGGCGGCTCCTGCTCGGGGTGCTCCGCCGCGTGGTTGCCGGACCGCGCCGTCCGCAGCAGGCGCACCAGCGCAGCATCGATCGTATCGGCGGCGTGGCGGCGCTCGACCTGCTCGACGTGCTCGTAATCGCCGACCAGCGACGATGCCGGACCGTTGCACAAAATCACTACCGGAAGGTCGGGCTTGACCGCACGCAACGCCGAGATCGTCTCCGTCGGCATTGCCAGGTCCGCATCGCCCTGCTCCGAGCCGGCGCCCTGGCCCAGCACCACCACCTGGGGGCTGAAGCCGTCGCGCAGCACCCCGAGGGCTTCCTCGCGAGTCGTCGTCGGCGACAACTCGATCCTGAACCCGCAGCTGCGCTTCCCCGACGAGTTCGTGCGCCACAAGATCCTCGATGCCATCGGCGATCTGGCGCTGCTCGGCAACCCGTTGCTGGGCCACGTGGTTGCCTATCGCGCCGGCCACGCGCTGCACGCGGCGCTGGTCAACAAGATCGTCACGACCCCCGAGGCCTGGAGCCTGGTGACCTGGGACGACATCGTCTACGAGATCGCCTCCCGGCGCCCCTCCCCGGTCGCGGTTCCCGCCTGAAACCGAATCAACAGTCTCCGATCGGGACACCGCTCCCCTGTCCCGCTCACTCCGGTATCCGGCCCGGGGTGAGCTTTGCCTTTGGAGTCTGGCCGGCCGCCATGTGGTGCGGATCAGTCGGCGCCGGGGGGCGCCAGCCCGAGGGCAACAGCTACTCTTCGCGAACGGACTCCTTCAGGGAGGAGGTCACCTACCGTTGCGCTTGGCAATCGCTATATTTGTAAATATCGGTGCGAGTCTCTTCGTCTCTATCAAGAAGATCGAAACAAGGACTGTCGGCAAAGAGATCCGTGTGAACCGAGTTGTAATAGATGACATAGACTGAACGTACATACGATCGCCTAACAATATTCTGAACCACTTTTCTCATGATCGCATCGCCAAATGGATTGAAAAAGAAGATTACAGATACATCGGACGGAGGCGGTACTAGGGAAGCATCAGCGTTTATAATACTCACATTATGGACGCCTAGGTTCTTCAGATTATCTTTCGATATCTTGCAGAACTTCTTGATGAATTCGATTCCAGTTACCGACCTGAAGCCGAGTGTGGCTGCGGTATATAGCGTCAGTCCCTTGCCGCTCCCATAATCTATGAATCTGCCAAGAAATATACGATCATCCATATTACGTATCTTGTCAATACTTCTCTGCAAACCATGAAATGTCGTGGTCGAGCACATTTCCCCATGAATCATGTTAGTGGGGTTTTCATTCGTACTTGATAGCCGTTCTCTGGAGAAGTCGACTCTTTTGGAGAAGAAGTACAACCTGATCGATATTCTGCTACATATACCTAAGGTGCCATATCTTTGATAATTGCGATGAATAGCGCGGACAGTGTCGCATGTGCGGCGATGTACTCCAGCCAGCATGCTAGCGGCCCGTAGCCGAAGTGAGTTCAGGCCGGCCGATCGGGGCGGTGGCC
>JACZXM010000397.1 GCA_022571615.1 Acidobacteriota bacterium
ACTCTGTCGTCGTAAGCGATGATTGGACCGATCGGGCGGTCGATATCCACGTACATGCGGCCGGCCTGGAGCCACTCCCGTTCTATCAGATTGCGGAACCCTGCAGCCATGCGGTAGGATGTTGGTATTATTTTTTTCTTACCATAGTAGGATCATGCGATCCGCCATGCCCAACTCGGCAAAGGTGTCAGTCAGTCTCCCGGTGACCATTCTCGAGGCTGCCGAGCGCGAGCGCCGCGCCACCGGTGAGAGCCGCAGCGAGCTCTTCCGTCGCGCTCTGGTAGAGCTGCTGCGTCAAGCCCGTGAGAAGGAAGCCGTCGAGAAGTACGTGGCGGGATACGTCGCGGAACCCGAGACACCATACGAGACGGAGACGGCAGGTCAGCTGAGCCAGATCACGCTTGCTGGAGAGCCCTGGTCTTGAGACGGGGCGAGATGTGGTGGGCCGAGCTTCCACCCCCAGCCGGGCGGCGGCCGGTCCTGCTGCTCTCGCGAGACGAGGCCTATCCGGTTCGGAGCCTCGTGACCGTCGCACCGATCACGACCCGCATCCGCGGCATCCCGGTCGAGGTGCCGCTGAGCACTGAAGACGGGCTGCCGCGCCCCTGTGTCGTAAACCTCGACAGCATCGTGACGATCGCCAAGGCGCATCTCAAGGAACACATCGCGCCCTTGTCGAGGCAGAAAATGAAGGCAGCCGAGCGCTCGCTGCGGTTCGCGCTCGAACTCGAATAGGGCTCTGGATCTGAGCAGGCAGGCCTCAGACTGCCAGCGTGCGTTGCGCCTCCGAGCCAACGCGGCCGCCGCGGCAGGCATCCGAGACCATGAACTGCGCCGAGTGCCGCGACTGTACCTCGAGCGCTTCCGCCAGCGGGACACCGCAGGCGCCCTGGATGGTCTCGACGATCGCCCTGCGCGCGGCCTCGGTCTGGGGTGAGCCGGAGGGCAGATCGAGCGCCTCTGTCGGCACGCCCGCTAGCGCTTCTTGCACCAGCGTCCTCCCCACCGCACCCTCGTCGGTGGCTGCCAGTTTCCAGGCCTTTGCCAGTGCCTCCGGCATGGACCACGCGGCATCGACCAACCACCCCACGGCGTCGCTCGCCCTCACCGGACGGCCCCCGAGCAGCAGTGAGAGCAGGCGCGGCCAGTCCTCGGACGCGGCCTTGCGGAAGCTCCAGTGGCAACCCTCCATCCCTGGAACCACCGGCAATGTGACCTCCGGAAACCCGAGCTCGACGTCATCCACCGCCACCACGTGATGGCAGTGGAGCATGAGCTCGAGCATTCCGCCGAGACATCGCTTGCCGCTGATGAAGCCCACCGACTGGCGGAACTGATCGTGCAGCCGGCGTGCGGTGCGCGACCACTCGTTCGAGACCCGGAAGCCATCGTCGGTGTTCTCGAGCGCCGGGAAGAACTCGCTGGTGTCGGCACCCACCAGCTGGGTGGAGAGGTGAAAGTCGCCGCTTACGATCACCCGCTCGATGCCCTCCGCGCGCAGCCAATCCAGCGCCCGATTGAGCTCGGCATCGACGTCGGAGTTGTAGGACTCCCGCCCGATCGTTACCACACCCACCGTTCCGTCGTGCTCGGCGTTCACGTATAGCTGCTGCCACTCCGGCGAGTCGATGGCCTCCAGCGTGTCAGGGAACCAGGCGGCGCCGGCCGACTCGGGATGCAGCGCGTGGTACCCCCGCACGGTCTCGATCACGGCGTCGGCACCCACCTGCCGCATCAGGGCCAGGACCCCGCGCCGAAACTGAGCGCACAGCTCGCCGATGCTATTGAGGTACGACAGGTGACCGCGTCGCTCGTGCAGCATCAACGTGGTCATCTGGAACAGCGGTCCCAGGATCCAGGTCCGCAGCTCTTGTTCAGCGGCGGTATCCAACGACCAGTCGACCAGCGGACGGAAATGGTTGGGCGGGTACCAGTCCTGGCCGGTGTCTTTGCGCTCCTCGAGCACCTCGGTGGGCCGAAATACCTCGCCGTAGTTCTCGGCCAGGTGGTGCAGGCACGACCAGGTCAGAAAGTCGGCGCCCTTGGCACCGATGGCATCGTGCGCCCGGAAGGGATTCGGCCCGACGAGCTTGCGCAGGTACTTGTCGATCTTCCAGAACGGCATGTTGGAGGCGTCGTGGTACCGGAGGCCGGCGAGCGTCAGCCCACAAAACAGCACGTCGAGCACGAACGACCAGTGATCGCTCACCGGCACCGGGATCAATCCCAGGGCCCACAGCAGCCGCGTCGCGTCGGAAGGCTCCGGCTCGACGATCTCCCACACCTTGTTGATCTCGTGCGGGAACGCGGGGTGTGCGATCCCCACGCCGAGCTCGGAGCTCGGAAAGCCCGAGGTCACGGAACGGATCTCGATGTCCGGGAAGGCCGCGCGGAACATAGCGTAGTGCGCCCGCTTGAGCTCCAACACCTCGGGGATCGCCTCGAGCAGGAAGCGCGGCTGGTAGCGGCCAAGCTCCCTCGGCAGAGTGGCACCGTCGTAGCTCAGGCGAACGATGTTCTGCATGATCTTGCCGGCACCCTGGCGCCCGAACGCGCGCACCAGCCCATCGTATTGCTTGCCGATGCCGTCGGGGGCGCTCGGCAAATCGAGCGCCACGATCGGCACCCCGAACGGCTGCAGGCGCGAGCCCAGCTGCATCGTCTTGCCGGAGCCCACAATCCCGTTGGCGCCGGAGATCACTAGCGAGCCGCGCCCCTCCTGTGGGCCGAAGACTCGCTCCACCAGATCGCCGGCCTGAGCGGGCAACCGGGCCTGGCGGAAGATCTCCAGAACGCTCCCCAGCCCGAGCGTTGCCAGTGTCGATTCTCTCAGTGTCTTGATCATCGCTCGCTCACCTGCAAGATCGCCGCGATGCCAACATCCCCCGCGGCGCACCCGAACACCAGCACGTGGCCACCGCCGAGATCGACCGCCTCCTCGAGCGCCTCGATCAGCACCCTTGTCAGCGTCGGCCCCTGTGGGTGCCCCCACACCAGCGAGCACCCGGTCTTGTTCATCTCCCGCCAGTCGTACTCGAGCACCTTGGCGAAGATCGCGTCGTTGACCGCAAACGGGTTGTGGTTCTTGACCACCTTCATGTCCGCCATGCTCAGGCCCGTTTTTTCCAGCAACGCTTGGACCGCCAGCGTCGGCGCCTCGGGCATCAGCGTCGGTCGGGCTCGGACCTCGGCCTTGGCGACGAAGCGAATATCGATCTCGGGACGCGAGCTCAGATCGGCGACGCGATCCTTGTGGCTCACCAGCAGTGTTGCCATACCGTCGGAGGCGTGGGTCTGGGTGCCGGAGGAGACGCAGGTGTCGAGCTGCCGCTGCGCCGCCAGGCCCTCACGGGTGAGCTTGC
>JACZXM010000398.1 GCA_022571615.1 Acidobacteriota bacterium
TCGTGGCGCTTTGCATCTGCGCCCTTGGCGGCGGTACCAGACCGATCACACTTCCACCACGGGCTGCTAATGCTGTACGAGATCCTGGTTCCCTTGTCGGAATACTGGTTTCCTTTCAACGTGTTCCGGTATCTCACCTTCCGGACGGCGATGAGCGCTACCTCGGCGCTTCTGCTGACGCTGGCGCTCGGCCCCTGGATCATCGGCAAGCTGCGCCAGTTCCAGATCGCCGAGCAGATTCGCTCGGAGGGCCCGGCCAGCCACGCGATCAAGTCCGGAACGCCGACCATGGGCGGCATTCTGATTGTCACCGCGATCGTCGGCTCCACCCTCCTGTGGGCCGATCTACACAACGTGTTCGTCTGGGTGGCGGTGGCGGCCATCGTCGGGTTCGCCGCTCTCGGGTTCCTCGACGATTACTTGGGCGTGGTGCACAAACGCCGACGCGGCCTGTCGGCGAAGTCCAAGTTCGCCGGGCAAGTCGCGCTTTCGGCCCTCCTGGGGTGGACCTTGTGGACCCTGGCCAACGCCGGTTCCTTCACGACACAGCTATCGGTTCCTTTCTTCAAGGAGGTCAGCCCTGACCTCGGCCCGTTCTACATTCCGTTCGCGGTATTGGTGCTGGTGGCCGCCTCCAACTCGGTGAACCTGACCGATGGCCTGGACGGGCTGGCGACCGGATGCGTGATGGTGGCCGCGGTCACGTACACCGCTTTCGCGTATCTCGCAGGTCACGCCATCATCGCTGACTACCTGGGCCTGTTGTTCGTGCACGATATTGCGGAAGTCACGGTGTTTGCGGGAGCTATCGTCGGAGCCTGCCTCGGGTTTCTCTGGTACAACTGCTTCCCAGCGACGGTGTTCATGGGCGACACGGGATCGCTAGCGCTGGGGGGCGCGGTGGGGATCATTGCCCTGCTGATCAAGCAGGAGATCGTACTGCTGCTGGTGGGCGGGGTCTTCTGCATCGAAGCCCTGTCGGTAATCCTGCAGGTGGCAAGCTTCCGGATGACCGGCAAGCGCATCTTCAGGATGGCCCCCATCCATCACCACTTCGAGTTGGCGGGATGGTCGGAGCCCAAGGTCATCGTTCGCTTCTGGATCCTGGCCATGCTGTTCTCGCTCCTGTCGCTGGCAACCCTCAAGCTCCGATGATGACGACGACACCATGGACCGAGCGGACAGTGGCCGTCATCGGCGCCGGGCGTAGCGGTGTGGCTGCGGCCGAGCTGCTGGTACGCGTCGGGGCCCGGGTGAGATTGACCGACCTGCGTCCGCGCTCAGATGTTCCCGGCTGCGGCCGGCTGCAAGAGCTGGGGGTCGATCTGGTGCTCGGTGGCCATCCGGACTCGCTGTGGAGCAAAGTGGATTCAGTCGTCGTTTCTCCCGGCATCCCACGTCAGGCTCCGGCGCTTCGAGCCGCACGCGAGCGCGGTCTGGAGATGCGCTCGGAGATCGAGCTCGCGGCGTCGCTGGCAACGGCTCCAGCGCTCGCAGTCACCGGCTCGAACGGCAAGAGCACGGTGACCAGCATGGTCGGTGCGATCCTGACCGAGGCCGGATTGCAGGCACCGGTGTGCGGCAATATCGGGGTTCCGTTCAGCCGTGTGGTGAAGGAGCAGCTGGACGGTCTTCGGACCGTCGACCTGTACGTCCTCGAGCTGTCGTCCTTCCAGACCGAAACCCTGGTTGATTTCCACCCGCGCTGGGCCGGCGTGCTCAACATCAGCCCCGACCACCTCGACCGTCACGGTGAGCTTCGCGCCTACGTGCAGGCCAAGCTGCGGCTGTTGCGCAACTGCGGCGACGGAGACTGGGTGGTATACGGGGCGGACGATCCGCTGCTATCGGCCGAGCTCCGAATCGGCGGCGCCACGCCGGTACCGTTCTCAGCCCGGCCCATCGGCCCAGGGCCCGCAGCCTGGATCCAGGACGACTGGATCCACTGGCGGTCGCCCGACCACAACGCGACGCCGGTGATGGCCTGTAGCCAGTTGCGTGTGCTCGGCCGACACAACGCGCTCAACGCCGCCGCCGCCACCGCGCTCGCCTGTCTCGCCGGCGCCACGCCCGAGGCTGCAGCCGCTGCCCTGGGCGCCTTCCCCGGACTCGAGCACCGCATGGAACACTGCGGGATGGTGGCCGGGGTCGCCTGCATCAACGATTCGAAAGCCACCAACGTCGGTGCCACCGAGGCAGCGCTCTCGGGCCTCGATGGCGGTGTCTGGCTGATCCTCGGGGGCCGCGACAAGGGCTCCGACTTCGCGCCTCTGAGGGCGATCCTGCCGGGCCGCGTCCGGCGAGTGCTGCTGGTGGGCGAGGCCAGCGGCAAGATCGCCGCTGCTCTCCGAGGGACGATCCCGTTGCTACCGTGCGGCGATCTGGAACGGGCAGTGGACACCGCGCTCGCCGACGCGTCACCAGGCGATCTGCTGCTGCTGGCTCCGGCCTGCACCAGCTTCGATCAATACGAGGACTTTGGGCAACGCGGGCGGCATTTCAAGGCACTGGTAGCGGCGCGGGCGGGCGATCGCAGCGCCCTCGCCGTCGCCGCCCCCACGCGAGAGGAATGACATGGCGAGTCGCTGGCTAGCCGTCGACAAGACACTGTTCTTCGCCACCATCGCTCTCATCGCGTTCGGCCTGATCATGGTGTACTCGGCCTCGTTCCCGCTCTCGGAGTCACGTTGGGGCACCGGCTCGCACTTCGTTCTTCGGCAGGGCATTGCGGCGCTCGTCGGGCTGTTGGTGATGATCGCGGCGGTGCTGATCGATTACCGAAACTACCGAAGACCGATCGTAGTGGGCTCCGCTGTGCTGGCGACGATCGCCGGTCTGATCGTGGTGTTCACCATGCCCACGATCGGCGGCGCGCATCGCTGGATCCCGCTCGCTGGATTCAACGTGCAACCGTCGGAGATCGCGAAACTCACCGTCATTCTCTTCCTTGCCTCCCACCTGGCGCGCAAGGATCAGCGCATCAACGACCTGTGGTACGGCCTCGCCCCGGCGGCCAGCGTGGTGGCGCTGATTGTTCTACTGGTGGCAATCGAGCGCGATCTCGGTACCGCCTCGATGATCGTGTTCCTGGCCGGGATCATGCTCTGGGTGGCCGGGCTGTCCTGGAAGTTCATCGCCCAGATCGGCGCTGGCGATCTCGTGTTGGGCGCGGTGCAGATTCTGCGGACCGGCTACCAATGGGGCCGCATCACGGCCTTCCTGGACCCCTGGGCCGACCCCGGCGGTGCCGGCTACCAGACCGTGCAATCGTTGATCGCCGTGGGGAGCGGCGGCCTGACCGGCGAATGCCTAGCGGCGGGCAAGCAGAAGCTGTTCTTCC
>JACZXM010000399.1 GCA_022571615.1 Acidobacteriota bacterium
ACTACGACTGACAACAAACACCCCAGAAGAGCACCTCTTGACAGCAAGGTGTGCACGTGAGCGTCCAGACTCGGCTTCTGCCCGAGCCGCCCGGCCGCTACGCCCAGGTCGCCGTGCCGGTTCCTGTCGATGGCACCTTCACCTATCGGCTGCCGGAGGCGTTCGAGGCAAGGGTGCAGCCCGGCATGCGCGTGCGAGTGCGCTTCGGCGGCCGCCAGGTGGTCGGCGTCGTGACCGGCATTGCCGATGCTCTCCCGAGCGGGATCGATGCGGGCAAGGTTCGGGAGGTCCAGGATTGTCTCGATCGCAAACAGCTGCTACCGCCGCCGATGGTGCGGCTGGCCGAGCGCGTCGCTCAGGAGGTGCTGGTTGGCATCGGGGAGGCGCTGCAGCTCCTGTTACCCGGTGGTAGGGATCCGGCTGCGGGCCGCCGTGTGCGCCGTGCCCAGGCGGCCGATCTGGGAGCCCTCCTGAACCTGTCACCAGGGGAGCGAAGATTACTCTCGGCAGCAGCAGCGGCGGGGGAGAATCGTTGGGTGCGGCTGAGCGACCTGCTGCGGCGGGCTCGATCCCCGGCGCCCCACGCCGGGACGTTCGGGTTGGTCGCAGCGGGACTGCTCGAGCTGCGCGATGAATGGAGCGGAGAGGGGCCGGGGCTCACCGTCGCCGTATTGACGCCCCCCGAGGGCCAGGACCGAGAGACCGCGCTGGCGGCCACCGCGCGGGCACCGGCGCAGCGCCGGGCGCTGGAGCACTTGTGGGAGGCGCGGGAGCCCGTCCCGGTGGGCGAGCTGGTGCGGCAGGCCGGGGTTTCGGCGCAGACCTTGCGGCAGCTCGAGCGCAAGGGCCTTGTCGAGAGAACACATCGTGCTCCGGCCAGAGCCCCGGACTGGACGCTGGGAGCGGATGGGGCTGGGAGCTTTGTGCTCACACCCGACCAGGCGCGGGCGCTCGCTGCCATCGAGTCCTCCCTGCTGAAGCCGGCGCCGAAGCCACTGCTGATCCACGGTGTGACCGGGAGCGGCAAGACCGAGATCTACCTGCGCGCCGCGGCTCACGCCCTGGCGCAGGGTAAGTCGGCGCTGCTGCTGGTGCCCGAGATCGGGCTTACACCACAGCTGCAGCAACGGGCGCAGGCGGTGCTCGGTGATCGTGTCGCGGTCCTTCATTCCGGCCTCTCGGCCAGCGAGCGGCAGCGGGCGTGGTGGCGGGTGCGTCGCGGTGAGGCGCCAGTGGTGGTGGGTCCGCGGTCGGCCGTGTTCGCTCCGCTTCAGGAGCTGGGCTTGGTGGTCATCGATGAAGAGCAGGACAGCGCCTACAAGCAGCAGGAACGTCCACGCTACAACGGCCGCGACGTGGCTTTGTGGCGGGCGCAGATCGAGGGGGCCCTCGCCGTGCTCGGATCGGCGACGCCGTCGGTGGAGACCTACGCGCACTCGGTATCGGGTACATACCAGCGTACTGTGCTCCCGCGTCGGGTCGCTTCGCGCGCGCTACCACGGGTCGATTTAGTGGACATGCGCCGCGAATGGCGGGAATCAGGACGCAGCCTGTTGTCGCGTGATCTGGAGGCACGGATCGAAGATCGGCTGCAGCTCGGTGAGCAGGTACTGTTGTTGCTCAACCGGCGCGGGTTCGCCAGCGCGCTGGTGTGCCGTGCCTGCGGTGCGCGGGCCGAATGCCCGGAATGTGCGGTGACCCTCACGCTCCACCATCACCAGCGGTCGCTGCGGTGCCATTACTGCGACCACCGGCAGACGGTGCTCTCGTGCTGCCCCCAGTGTGGGGCCGACTCGCTGCACGAGCTGGGCTTCGGAACCGAACGCCTTCAGGAGAGCCTGCGGAAGCGCTTTCCGCGGGCGCGCATCGAGCGCTTCGACGCCGATCAGACCCAGCGCCGCGGGGCCCATGCCCGTATCCTGTCGGCCTTCGGAGAGCGCCGGATCGATGTGCTGGTGGGAACGCAGATGCTCGCCAAAGGCCACGATTTCCCTGGAGTGACACTGGTCGGAGTGATCGGCGCCGACGCCGGGCTGGGGATGCCCGATTTTCGTGCCGCCGAACGCACCTTCCAGTTGCTCACCCAAATGGCCGGCCGGGCGGGGCGCGGCGAGATTGCCGGCGAGGTGGTCCTACAGGCGCAGCAGCCCGAGCACTATGCGATCGAGGCCGCGATGCGGCACGACTACGGGGCGTTCTTCGATCAGGAGATTGCCTATCGGCGTCGTCTCGGCTATCCGCCCTTTAGCGAGATCGCGATCTGCGTCGCGCGCGGCAAGTTGGCACCGGTGGTCAAGGAGGAGGCCGATCGTCTCGCTGCCGCGCTGCGTCGCGGCGCCGGCTCGACGGTGACCGTGCTCGGGCCCGCGTCGCCTCCGATCGGCCGGCTGCGAGGCAAGTACCGGCTGCAGGTTCTGTTGAAAGCACCCGACCGTTGCACTCTGACAACCCACTTGCGGCAGGCGCTGGCCGAGCTCGAGCGCCAGCGCCGCATGCCGCGGGACCTGGTGATCGACATCGACCCACGCAACTTCATGTAGCCAATCCTGAAGGAGACAACCGATGCCTTGGAACCGAGCCCGCGAACCTAACAGCCCGTGGCAAAAGTGGCGTAGGTCGCGCACCGGGGAATTGCGGGCTGTTGGACTCGGGCTGTGCGTCTTGCTGACCCTGCTCCCGGGCTCTGCTCGAGCCCAGGAGCAGGTACAAGAAGTGAAACAGGGACCGGTGGCAGAAGACGAGCTCGCCCCGGTGCGGGCGCTGCAGGCGCAGATCCGGCAGCGGCTGGCGGAGCCTGTGGAGTCACTCGATATCGACCTGATCATGGAGGGTACTGGTTTCAGTGGCACGCGACCGGGCGCTGTGCGCTGGGACGGCCGCGGCGAGCGGCTCTGGTTCCGTTGGAAGCGATGGGATCAGGAGCGCACGGGCACCTGGGAGTACCGGCTTGCCGACGCGAGCCTGCGGCGCCTGAGCGAGCAGGAGGCCGATCTCGTTCCCGGCCCCGGTGCGGTGTGGGATCGATCCCACCGCAACGCGCTGTGGTCGGTGGGGGATCGGGTGATGTTGTACGAGGGGGTGACCGACGCGGTGCGCGTTCTCGTGGGGGGCCTCGGGCAGGTGCGGCCGGTGGCCTTCTCCGGCGACGGCGAGTTTGCCGTCCTGCGGCAAGAGAGCAACCTGCTGGCGATCGCGATCAACCCGGATTCCGGAGAGCAGGTGGTGCGGCGGCTCACCGATATTCGCGCCGGGGAGGAGAAGGACGACGAGCCCGGGACCGAGAGCCAGCGTTGGCTACGCCAGCAGCAGTTGGCACTGTTTGACGTGCT
>JACZXM010000018.1 GCA_022571615.1 Acidobacteriota bacterium
TCACCGGCGCCTGCCACCACCCCAGCTCGGTCGCGGACTGCCAAGGTCCCTTAGTCGGAGCACGGAATCTCCCCAGTCACCCGCTGTCTCCCAACCCCACCGTAGGTGCTGCGTTCCCTCCGCTTCATCCGAAGGTGGTCCCGGGTGCGGTGTTTCACGTGGAACGCTCGGCTTTAGGTCTACTCCCCGGGCAACTCCAGCGACACGAGAAAGCCGCGATCCAGGTGCGGTAGCGGCAGCGTGCGCCGTACCTGCCATCCCGCCGCGACCGCGCCGCGCCAGTCTTCATCCATCGTCGGCGCACCAGGGCGTGGCACGACCAGGTTTCTCCGCAGGCTGCGCAACGTCTGCTCGCCGGTAAAGAGCAGGCCCCGCCCCCCGGGGGCCATCACTTCTGCTGCCTGGCCCAGCAAGGCTCCCCAGCCGCTAGTCCAGGCGCGCGCCAGTAGCACGTGCACCGGCGCGACGATCTCCTTCGCCGCGATCAACTCATCGAAACGACCGGCGGCAATGTGAACTCCCTCGAGCTCGAGAACATCGACGACCTCTCGAAGAAAGGTCGCTTTGCGGCCGTTCGCCTCCACCAACGTGACCTCTCGCTCTGGGTCGAGGATCTTGATCGCGACCCCGGGGCACCCGACCCCCGAGCCAGCGTCGAGCACCCGCGGGCCGGCTCCGGCCAGGTACGGGACCGCTGCCGCCGGCTCAACGAAGTGTCGAAGGATCGCCGTTGGTCGGTCCTTGATCGATGTCAGGCTGACCACCTGGTTCCACCGCTCGATCAGCTCCAGGTAGCGCGCGAACTGCGTTGCTTGGTGCTCGCTCACAACGACGCGTTGGCGGGCGAAGGCGCTTCCGATCGCGCTGGCGAGCGGATGGTCCTGCACTGGCTTGTTCCGTCGCTACCGGCGTCCGCGCCGCGTCGGAATAATGCTGACGGCCTTCATGAAACCCGTGCCCCGGCTCCGGGTCGTAACCTGCGCATCGTCGGCCAGGGTTAGGTGAACGATGCGGCGCTCGTAGGGGTTGAGCGGCTGCGTCTCCTGTTCTGTCCCGGTCTCCTTGGCCTGGTGCGAAACCTGGTACGCCAGGTCGCGGATCTCATCCTCGTGCCGCGCACGGAAATCGCCCGCATCAACGTGGATCTTCTTGGGGTCGGCGCCGGCACGGTGCCTGAAGGCATGGTTGAGGATGAGCTCCAGAGCCGACAGGCCGCGCCCGCGACCCTCCACCAGGTACTGGTTGTCGTCACCGCTGATCGCTATCAGCAGGGCATCACCATCAACGCGGGCCTCGGCAACGCAATCGAACTCCATTGCGCCGAAGATGCTGTTGAGCAGAGCTACGGCGGCACCTTCGAGGTTGTCTGCGGCCTCTTCCTCGGCGGCGGCCGCTGCGCTCCCGGCGCCGGGTTCGACGCCTTCCTCGCCCGCGGCGGGCGGGTACGCTGCAAGCTCGCCCTTTGGAGTAGGCGGCGGGCCCGACACGGGCTCCTGCTCCGGCGCAGCATCGGCAGCGCCAGGTTCCGCCCTCTCGGCTGGCAGCTCCGGGGTAGGCTCGAAGAACGAGCCAACGGAAGTGGCACTGTCAACACCGTCCTCCGCCGCCACCGGCAGCTCCGGCGGTGGTTGTGCCGTTTCCGTCGCCTCGTCGTCGCCGTCCCCCGGTTCCTCCCGCGACGCACGCGGCGTTAGGGGCACGCTTTCCTCGCCGCTGGGCACCCATGCACGCACACACACCGCCGGGTCCCCCAGACCCCAAAAATCGCCGCTCTTTTCGCCGGCCGGTTCGTGCTCCAGTTCCTCGATCGCGACCCCCAGCTCCTCAGCCGCTTTCTGCAGCGCCTCCTCGACCGTCTTTCCCTCGAAAACCTGTCCCCTCATCGCTTCTTGCCTCGCTTGCCTCTCTGGCCTTTCTTGCTCTGTTTGTGGGCCTTTGTTGACGTGCTGTCCTGCTCGATCTTGCGATTGATATAGACCTGCTGCGCGATACCGAGCAGGTTGTTCACCAGCCAGTACAGAACCAGCCCGCTTGGGACCTTGAGAAACATGAACGTGAACATCACCGGCATCATTCGCATGACGCTTGCCTGCCCCGGATTCGCGCTAGCCACTGGTGTCATGCGCTGCTGGACGAACATCGAGGCGCCCATGGTCAAGGGCAACACATAATATGGATCGTACCGCGACAGGTCGTGGAGCCAGAGCGCGAACGGCGCGGCGCGGAGCTCGATGGAGATCGACAGAAGACGATAGAACGCGAACAGGATCGGCATCTGCGCCAACATGGGAAGACAGCCGCCAAGCGGCGAGACTCCCTCACGCTTGTACAGCCCCATGATCTCCTCGTTCATCTTCTGCCGCTTCTCGGCCTCCTTGGCGCCCTTGTACTTGGCGCGAATCGCCGCCATCTGCGGCTGCAAACTCTGCGTCTTGCGCATCGACACCATCGACTTGTGGTTGAGCGGCAAGAACACCAGTCGCAGCAGGACGGTCAGCAGGATAATCGCCACCCCGTAGTTACCGACGAACGCGTAGATCCAGTTCAACAACACGAGCAGGGGCCGCACGATGATGCCGAGCCAGCCGAAATCGATCACGCGATGCAGATCGTAACCCTGTTGTTTCAGGTAGTCGTATTTCTTCGGCCCCAGATACAGAGGCAGTTCGATGCCGTCTCGCGGCACCCGCAGCGCGACCGACACCGTTTCTAGGGCCTGCGGCGCCTCGTCTTCGGGCCCCGCGGCGGCCGGCAGCTCGACCCGAGAGATCTCCAGGTCCGCCGGGCGGTCCAGGAGAAAAGCAGCGAGAAAATAGTTGCTCTCAATCCCAGCCCAACGCGCCGGGCCGCTCAGTGCGACGCGTTGCTCGAGATCGCCAGGTTCCCACTTGTCGAGGTCTTCGTTCCGCAGCAACACGCCGCCGTCCGACAGAAAAAAGTTGCGCGAGCCTTGCACCGAGGGATCTAGCCCGGCGCCGGTGCTCACGTACACCGGTAGCCCCGCCGGTGCCGTCGCTGAGACGCGCAGCAGAATCTGATTGCCGTCGACAGGAAAGAGGAGGGTTTTTTCTACGAACCAGCCGGCGCCGTCGGCCCATCGCAGCGATACCTCCACCGGCGCCGCCGCAGTCGGCACGCGCTCGTCGCCCAGGCCCGATCCGCCTCGAACCTCGAGCACGAACAGGGCCTCGTTTGGAACCGCCGCTGCCGCCGGGGAAGAGGGGGTTGCGAGCCCCAGCGGCAAGATCCCGGCTGCCAATGCCTGCGGGTTAACCAGGTCCAGGATCTCGCCACCTTCGGTGGAGTACCCCGGCAGCACGAAGCTCTCGATCCTGCCACCAACGTTCGTGATCCGCGCCACGTACTCCGCTGCACGCACCGTGACTCGCTGCGCGGTCTCGGCGCCGACAGCGGACACCCGGACCGTGGGCAATACTGCCCCGCTTGGTGCGGGTTGCGCTTCCGGCATCGGCACCGGCGCTGGTTGCGGCCCCGGCGGCGGCGGCGGCAGCTGTGCCGGGGCCGGCACGAAGAAGTACTGGTAGAGCGTCAGCGCCAGCATTGACAGGATGATGGCGAGCAGCGCCCGCATCTCCATGCGTGGTGGGTTGTTATCAAGCATTCTTGGGAGGCACCGGGTCCAGGCCTGCGGAGCCGAATGGCTGACAGCGCAGAATTCGCTTCAGGGCAAGCCAACCGCCTTGGGCCGCCCCGTGGCTAGCAATCGCCTCGCGTGCATACACCGAACACGTCGGGTGGAACCGACATTGGCCGCCGAGAACCGGCGACAACAGCAGTTGGTATCCGTGGAGCACTAAGGCCATTGCCCGCGCCATCATGGAGTCGCCGCCACGGCCCGCGCGGCCGCTTGCTGTAGCAGGACCCGGATTTCTTCCGGGGCGAGCGAAAGCAGCGGCGCCCGCGCCACCACGACGAAATCGTAGCCCCGCGGCAGCTTCTCGTACTCCCGGCGGAACGCTTCTCGAACCGTGCGCTTGGCCCGGTTGCGCACAACCGCGTTGCCCAGTTTCTTCGTCGCCGTAACTCCTAACCGGCTGGACCCGACCTCGTTGCTCCGGGCGAACAAGACAAACGGCTGCAACACTACTTTCCTGCCCTCGGTATAGGCGCGCTTGAACTCCGACCTCTTGCGTATTCTTCGGTTCCGCGGAAGGCCCTGCCGCGTTTCACACGCGGACCCCGGGGGCTTTCGCAGCGCAGCCTCAGTCCGCGGCCACGCGCTTGCGGCCCTTGGCTCGGCGCCGCCGAATGAGGGCACGCCCCGACCGGGTTCGCATGCGGGCGCGGAATCCGTGGACCTTCCGGCGGTGGCGGCGGTTGGGTTGAAATGTTCGCTTCATGGTCTTGTCGAAGAGGTTGCGGGCCGCGCGACGCCCTGTGGTCTGACCTGGGGAGGTTTGCGCGCGGCGCTCGTACGGGGCCGCCGAATCGGGCAACCCCTATGCTCCCGCAAGAGGCTGACGGTACCTGCTCGCGTCCTCCGCGTCAACCGCGCGCCCCTCGCCGCCAGGCAGTGCACGCGCGTGGTGCCGCGCCTTCCTCGCCGAACAAGAACGGCCCCGGCTACTGCCAACTTCTTGGCGCGCAGGCCTCCTGCCCCGCCGCAGGGCGCGCGGTTGGTCTGAAAGGTCCTGTTTGTTTCTCTCATTGTTGTTTGTTTTCGTTTTGTTTTGTTGTGTATTTTGTTTGTTTTTGTTCCTTCCGCCGCCTGTTGTACGGGGCGGATTTCTCGTGTTATAGTCCGAAACGCTCGTGGCGCGTCCCGGTGCCTCCTACAGACGCGCTGCTTGGCGTCGTGGCGTAACTGCCGCTGACCGCTACTGATTTCTTGTTTTTCACAGCTGTGGATAAGCTTGTGAAAAAGGAGGAAGTTAGCGTCGGCTTGTTTGGTGTTCAGGGCGTGCTTGGCTGCGGCGCCCTCGAGACCGGACTGACTGTATATGGATATCTGGGCACGCATCCTCGCGAGCATCGAGACGCAGGTTGACCGCCAGACCTTCGACACCTGGTTTCGGCCCACGCGCCTACTGCAAGTCGATGCCACCGCCGTCGACGTCTCCGTTCCCAACGAGGTGTTTCGCTCCTGGCTCACGGACAAGTACGCCGGGTTGATCGCCGCATCTCTTAGTGCCCTGCCGGACGCCCCGCCGCGCGTTCGCTTCCTGGTCGCGGGCACGGCGCCCGACACCGGGGCCGGGCCTTCCGCACCCGCGGTGTCGGTGGAGCGCGACGCGCCGCCTCCTGCTGCCTCACGCCCGCCGGCCGGTCTGCTCAATCCTCGCTACACGTTCGACTCGTTCGTGGTCGGGGCATCCAACCAGTTTGCCCACGCGGCTGCGTGGGCGGTGGCCGAGGGACCCTCGCGTTCCTATAACCCGTTGTTTGTGTACGGCGGTGTTGGCCTGGGCAAGACCCACCTCATGCTCGCTATCGGGCACCACATCCGCAAGCGCTGGCCGGCGCTGCGGATCGTCTACCTGTCTTCCGAACGGTTTATGAACGAGTTGATCAATTCGATCCGCTACGACAAGACACACGAGTTTCGCCAGCGCTACCGCAACATCGATGTGCTGTTGATGGATGACATTCAGTTCCTTGCCGGCAAGGAGCGGACCCAGGAAGAGTTCTTCCACACCTTCAACGCCCTGCACGAGGAACAGCGCCAGATCGTGGTCACCAGCGACGCGCCGCCCAAGGAGATTCCGACACTCGAAGAGCGCCTCCGGTCGCGCTTCGAGTGGGGCTTGCTAGCAGACATTCAACCTCCTGACCTGGAGACCAAGATCGCCATTCTGAAGAAGAAGGCGGAGGTCGAAGCCCCCGCCCAGCACCTGCCCGACGAGGTGCTCCTCTACATCGCCACCGCCTGCAAGAGCAACATTCGCGAGCTCGAGGGCGCTCTGATCCGTTTGTTGGCCTATGCTTCCCTAACCACCGAGCCAATCTCGCTGGATCTAGCGCGCAGGGTTCTCCGCGACACCCTCAAAACCAAGGATCTCCTCGTTACCATCGAGAGCATTCAACAGCGCGTCGCTGAGTTCTACGGCTTGCGACTCGGTGAGCTGAACTCCCGTAGCAACGCTCGCCGAATCACGCGACCGCGGCAGGTGGCCATGTATCTTTGTAAGGAACTGACGCATCATTCCTTGCCGGAGATTGGTCGCGCTTTCGGCGGAAAACACCACAGCACGGTCATCCACTCTGTACGAAAGGTCCACCAAGACATGGACCAAGATGATGATCTTCAACGACGCATCAACAGCCTCCTGGAATCTTTTCAATGACTTCTCGTCTTTTACACAGTGGTGTTCAGCGTCGGGCTGTTAGCGTTCAGTGGGGATCGCGTTCACTGTCGATATACACGACCCTTGCCGCTGCCGGTACACTGAGCAAAGCAGCCATAATCCGGTGCCAGGCACCGCTGTGCCAGTGTTTTGCAAGCTTTCCACGCTACTACTACTACTACTAACTAAGAACAGAAAATTATTGTAGGAGCACTCGGAGATGAAGTTCCTCGTCCAACGGGACGACCTGGAGAACGAATTGCAGTTTCTGCAGGGAATCGCCGAAAAGAAAAAAACGATTCCCATTCTCTCGAACATCCTCTTGTCCGCGGAGGCAGCTGGTCTTTCCCTGGCGGCGACGGACCTAGAAGTCAGTCTGACGACCAGCTGTCATGCAACGTCTGTCACGCAAGGATCCGTATCCGTCAGCGCGAAGAAACTGTTCGAGATCGTTCGGTCGCTGCCTGGCGGCGAGATTGAGATGATCTCCGATACGGGAGAGTGGTTGGAGATCCGCGCGGGTGAGGTGTTCTTCCGCCTAGTGGGGCTTCCGGTGTCCGATTTTCCCGAGGTGCCGACGAACGATTTTTCCGGCGCCGTGGAGATTCCCCACGCGCTGTTCCGCGAGCTGATTCGCAGGACGCTGTTCGCCGTAACGAAGGAAGATGTGCGCTATTCACTCAACGGTGTGCTGCTAGAGATCGGGGCCGGAAAGGTGCGCATGGTCGCCACCGATGCGCATCGACTGTCTCTGGTCGAGAAGGACTCTGCCGAGCTGGGCACGCAGACCGAGGTGCGGGCGATCATCCCAAAGAAGGCGCTGGCAGAGCTGCGGGACCTGGTGGACGCGGAGAAAATGCTGTTCGCACAAGACGAGCACCACCTCTACTTTCAGGTGGCGCACCGGGTCCTGTCGACGCGCGTGATCGAAGGGCAGTTCCCGGCTTACGAGAAGGTTGTGCCCCAAGGTAATCCGGCCGTGGTCCTGTTCTCTGTCGAGACAATGAGCGCCGCGATACGGCGCGTCAGTCTGCTGGCCAGTGAACGCTCCCGTGCGGTGAAGTTCACCTTCGAGAACGGCACCGCCACGATTACTTCGAGCAACCCAGAGATGGGAGAAGCGAGAGAAACGATCCCGGTGCAGTACGAGGGGGAACAGCTAAACGTAAGCTTCAATGCGCAGTATGTTCTGGACTTTCTGGCGGTGGTGGCGGAAGGGGAAGTTGAGTTTCATCTCAGGGACGATTCGAGCCAGGGATTACTGGTTCCGAAGGAGGCCCAGGACGACCTCTCGTACCGGTACGTCATAATGCCGATGCGCCTCTGAGATGGACCAATAAAACCCTTATTATCAGAGAGATACAGGCTTTTTCTGGGGGTTTCTGCGGCTAGAAAAGCAGCCCGCCGCAGGATATAATACCGGTAGTGACGACTACGGTGAATTCCACCGCCGCAAGCCAGTGCGCCAGCGTCGTTGCGGCGGGCGCCAGCCACAAGGGAGAGCGTGTGATTTCCGCGGGTGGCTAGGGGCGGAGTGTGGCGGCGCGAGCGGAGGGGAACAGGAGATCGAGCAGGTAGGGGGAAGTGTTGTCGAAGTCAGCAGATTGGACGCTGTCCCGAGCGAGTAGATGAGCAGCAAGAAAACGAAAGCTAGCGACTACGACGCCAGCAAGATCCAGGTTATCGAGGGCCTGGCGGCGGTGCGCAAGCGGCCGGCGATGTACATCGGCAGTACCAGTACGGACGGCCTACACCATCTTGTCTACGAGGTGGTGGACAACAGCGTCGACGAGGCACTCGCCGGCTTCTGCAGCAACATCCTGGTGACCATTTTGGGTAATAACGCCATTACCGTCGAGGACGACGGTCGCGGGATCCCGGTCGACATGCACCAGCAAGAGGGGCGTCCGGCGGCAGAAGTGGTGATGACCACCCTTCACGCCGGGGGCAAATTCGATCACGACAGCTATAAAGTCTCCGGCGGCCTGCACGGGGTCGGCGTGTCGGTAGTGAACGCGCTGTCTGAGACGCTAGAGCTAGAGATCTGGCGAGACGAAGCAACGTACATCCAGAGCTACGCACGAGGCAAGGTGACCAGCGCGCTCGAGGTTGTGGGCAAGACGAAGAAAACCGGCACCAAGGTGACGTTCCTTCCCGACGCGCAGATCTTCACCGAGACCGTTTTTCACTTCGATACGCTCGCCGCGCGCCTGCGCGAGTTGGCGTTCCTGAACTGCGGCTTGCGAATACGCTTGGTGGACGAGCGCGAGGAGGAGCCGCGAGAGACCGAGTTCTACTACGCGGGCGGGATCGCGTCCTTTGTGGAGTCGCTAAACAAGAACCGCACGCCGCTGCACGCCAAGCCGATCGCCTTTCGCGAGGAGAGCGACCACATCGTGGTGGACATCGCGATGCAGTACAACGACGGCTACTCCGAGCAGCTGTTCTCGTACGTGAACAACATCAACACGCGCGAGGGAGGAACCCATCTGACCGGGTTTCGCACCGCGCTCACACGCACGGTCAACGCCTACTTGCAGGCCAGCGCCAAGGGCAAGGAGGTCAAAGCGCTACAGGGAGAGGACGTACGCGAGGGCCTGGTGGCGGTGATTTCGTGCCTGGTCCCCGAGCCCCAGTTCGAGGGACAGACCAAGAACAAGCTCGGCAACAGCGAGGTCAAGGGGTTGGTGGCCTCGGTGATCAACGAGAAGCTCGCCGAGTTCTTCGAGGAGAATCCGATCACCGCCAACAAGATCATCGCCAAGGCGACCGAGGCGTCGCGAGCGCGCGACGCGGCGCGGAAGGCGCGCGACCTCACGCGCCGCAAGGGCGCCTTGGACGCCGCGTCGCTACCAGGCAAGCTGGCCGATTGCCAAGAGCGCGCGCCGGAACGGTCCGAGCTTTTCCTGGTGGAGGGGGACTCCGCCGGGGGCACCGCCAAACAGGGACGTGATCGCCGAACGCAGGCCGTGCTACCCCTGCGCGGCAAGGTGCTCAACGTCGAGCGCGTGCGGCTGGATAAGATGCTCAACAACAACGAGATCCGAACCATGATCACGGCGCTGGGGACCGGCATTGACCAGGACTTTGATCTCGACAAGCTCCGCTACCACAAGATCATCTTGATGGCCGACGCCGACATCGACGGAAGCCACATCCGCACGCTGCTGCTGACGTTCTTCTACCGCCAGATGAAACCGCTGATCGAGGGGGGCTTCCTGTACATTGCCCAGCCCCCGCTGTACGGGGTGCGGCGCGGCAAGAAGCTGAGGTACCTGCCGGACGAACGCGCCATGACGGAGTTCCTCGTCCAGCGGGCAACCGAAGGGCGTTCGGTCGCATCCGTGGGCGGCAACAAGAAATTCGCCGGCCAGAACCTGGGCAAGAAAATCCACGCGCTGCACCGGTACCAGTTCTTCATCGATAAGCTGCGCCGGCGAGGATTCGCGCAGCGCCAAGTGGAGGCGCTGGTCGGGAGCGGGTTGCGCTACCGCAAGCAGTTCGAGGAAGCTGCCGGCCTGGACGCTGCCGTCGCGGTGCTCCAGGAGCAGGGGTACAACGTCGAGCGACAGAAGGACGAGGAGCACAACCTGCACGAGCTCCTTGTGACTTCCGAAGGCGATGCCCTGAGCACCAGCGTGGTCATCAATCATGCGTTCGTCGCTGGCGTTGACTACCGAGAGGCCGTCGCCCTGCACGGGGATCTCGCCGACCTCCAGGCGCCACCGTACATCGTCGCCAGCAACGGCAAGGAAGAGGCAACGCTCAAGACCAAAGAGGAGCTGCTGAGCTACCTCATAGAAGCGGCCAAGAAGGGCATTCGCTTGCAGCGCTACAAGGGTCTGGGTGAGATGAACGCCGAGCAGTTATGGGAAACCACAATGAACCCCGAGACCCGCCGGCTGCTGCAGGTAACCATCGAGGACGATGTCGCCGCCGACGAGATTTTTTCGGTTCTGATGGGCAACCAGGTCGAGCCGCGCCGCCAGTTCATCGCCGACCACGCCCACGAGGTCGAGAATCTGGACATCTAACGAAACGGCCTGCTAACCGGACGATGCGCGCGGCATGGATGTAATCGAACACAAGATCCCGGTATCGGTCGAGGACGAGGTCAAGCGGTCGTATCTCGACTATGCGATGAGCGTGATCGTGGGCCGCGCTCTTCCGGACGTGCGCGACGGGCTCAAGCCGGTGCACCGGCGCGTGCTCTACGCTATGCAGCAGCTGTCCAACAACTGGAACCAGCCGTACAAGAAGAGCGCCCGCATCGTCGGCGACGTGATCGGCAAGTACCACCCGCACGGAGACCAGGCGGTCTACTTTGCCCTGGTGCGAATGGCGCAAGACTTCTCGATGCGCCATCCGCTCGTGGACGGGCAGGGCAACTACGGCTCGCTGGACGGCGACCCCCCGGCTGCCATGCGCTATACGGAAGCGCGGATGACGCGGTTGGCAGCGGAGTTGCTCGCCGATCTCGATAAGGAAACGGTCGACTTTGTGGCCAACTACGACGACTCGCTCCAGGAGCCGGTCGTCATGCCGACCAAATACCCGAACCTGCTGGTGAACGGCTCGTCGGGAATCGCGGTGGGCATGGCCACCAACATCCCGCCGCACAACCTCGGGGAGATCGTCGATGCGACGGTGGCCCTGATCAACGATCCGGACATCGCCCTCAAGGGCCTGACAAAGCATGTGGTCGGACCGGACTTCCCGACCGCAGGGATCATCTACGGTGCCGCGGGCATCCAAGCCGCGTACGCGACCGGGCGCGGCGTGATCCGGATCCGGGCACGGGTCGATATCGAGCGCGCCAAGAGCAGCAGGAACCGCGACTGCATTGTTCTCACCGAGGTCCCATACCAGGTCAACAAAGCCAAGCTCGTCGAGCACATTGCCGACCTCGTCAAGGCGAAGAAGATCGACGGGATCGCCGATATTCGCGATGAAAGCAGCCGCGAGGGAATTCGGGTCGTTGTCGAGATTAAGCGGGGCGAAGAGCCGGACGTCGTTCTGAACAATCTATACAAGCAGACGGCGATGACATCGTCCTTCGGCATCAACCTGCTCGCCATCGTCAACGGCGCACCGAAGGTCATGGGCCTCAAGGAGCTGCTGCGCGCGTGGGTCGATCATCGCCGCGAGGTGATTACCCGCCGGACGCTGTTCGAGCTCAAGAAGGCGGAAGCGCGGGCCCACATCCTGGAGGGGCTCAAGATCGCCCTCGACCACCTGGACGAGATCATCAAACTCATTCGCGCTTCGGAGAACCCGGAGACCGCGCGCACCGAGATGATCAAGCGATTTGCGATGACCGAGACGCAGGCGCAGGCGGTCTTGGACATGCGCCTGCAGCGCCTCACCGGGCTGGAGAGGCAAAAGATCATCGACGAGCTCGAGGCGGCGCTGGCGCAGATCCAGGACCTCGAGAACATCCTGGCGTCGGAACGGCTACTGCTGGACATCGTCATCGACGAGCTCCAGCAAGTGAAGGCCGCCCACGCCAATCCGCGGCGCACCGAGATCGTCACCGACGCGCACGACTTTACCGTCGAGGACCTGATCGCCGAAGAAGACATGGTCGTCACCTGCAGCCACGCCGACTACATCAAGCGCACGCCGCTCTCGCTCTACCGACAGCAGCGACGCGGCGGCAAAGGTCGCATCGGGGCGGTCACCAAGGAAGGGGATTTCGTCGAGCATCTATTCGTGGCCTCGACGCACACCTACATCATGGTATTCACTTCGTTCGGGATGGCCTACTGGCTCAAGGTCTACACCGTGCCGCAGGCCGGACCGGCGAGCCGAGGAAAGGCCATCGTCAACTTGTTGCCGCGCCTGGCCCCGGGGGACACCGTGGCTTCGATCCTGCCGGTGGAGGCATTCGACGATGACAGGTTCATCGTCTTTGCGACCGAACGGGGGTTGGTCAAGAAAACGCCCATCGCTGCCTTTGCGCACCCAAAGGTGACGGGGATCATCGCCATCACAATCCAGGAGGGGGACCGCCTGCTGGCGGCCAAGGTGACGGCCGGCGACCAGGACATCATCCTCGGCACGTACCAGGGCAAGGCGATCCGCTTCCCCGAGATAGAGGCCCGGCCAATGGGCCGCAAGACGCGCGGCGTCAAGGGCATCTCGCTGGCTGAGAAGGACATCGTGATCGGCGTCGACACGGTGCGAGAGGACTTCGGCACCATCCTCACGGTGACCGAGAACGGCTTCGGCAAGCGCACCGAGGTGTCGCGGTACAAGCGCCAGCATCGCGGCGGGAAGGGACTCATCGACATCAAGACTTCCTCCCGCAACGGCCCCGTTGTGGGACAGAGCATCGTCACCGGCGACGACGAGGCCATGCTCATCACGCGCCACGGCAAGATGATCCGCATCCCGACGGCGGGAGTGAAGGTGCAGGGCCGCAACACCATGGGCGTCAAGATCATCGACCTGGCCAAGGGAGACGCGGTTGTGGCTTTGGCGCGGATGGCGGAGAGCGAATGAACGTACTATGGCCTGCTGGAGCTAGCGACACATGGCCAGTAGGACCGCCGCCGCCGCCGCATCCAATGCCCTGCGTAGGCTTAGGTGAGTAGCTGCAGCTTTGCGAAACGGGCGATTAGCTGTTTCGTGCCGGCGCCTGTGAAGGAGACGCTGAGCTTGAGGCGATCGCCGGCGCCCTGGGTTTCAAAAATGCGTCCGGGGCCGAACTTGGGGTGGAAGATGGCCGTGCCCGGCTGCAACGCGGCGAGGGGTGCGGGCACCCCGGTACCGCGGGCGTGGGGGTTGACAGGACGGGTCGCGCGCCGGGCGCCCGAAGGGGCAGGGGAAGGGCGCGGGTGGTCGCGGCGCGAAGACCGGCGAGAGCCCTGAGCGGCGCGCGCAACGGTTGTCACAGGGTCCTCGTGGAGATCGAGCGCAACAGGGTCGATCTCGCCGACGAAGCGGGAGGTTTGCTGCAACCGCTCCTGTCCGCGCACACGACGCAGCCGCGCGGCGCTCAGCAGCAGGCGCCGCCGCGCGCGGGTCATGGCCACGTAGCAGAGACGGCGCTCCTCCTCGACCTGCCCCTCCTGCACCGAGGAGGCATGAGGAAAGAGCCCCTCCTCGAGGCCGGCCACGAACACGGTGTGAAACTCCAGACCCTTGGCAGCGTGGATGGTCATCAGACTCACGCCGCCGCCGGAGCCCCGGGCGAGATCGGTATCCGAGACCAGCGCTGCGCGGTCGATGAACGCGGCGACGGAGCGCTCCGTCGCCAGCGCCGAGCCGCCGAACTCGGTCGCCGAGGCGATGAGCTCGTCGACGTTGCCGAGACGCTCCTCGCCGTCCTGCTGGGCGCGGAGAAAGTCCGCGTAGCCGCTGACGTGCAGGATACGCTCGATCAACGCACCCAACTCCACCTCGCCGAGAGCGGCGCGGAGTTCCGCCGTCAGCCGGCCCATCGACAGCAGTCCTGGCAGCGCCCGCGACAGGCACCCGAAGCCGCGCAACGCGGCCTCCGGGTCGCTGGACGCCATCGCCTGTCGCAGGGCGGCGGCAGCGGATCCGGCCCGCTGCGACAGGGAGGAGACCGTCACCGGGCCCACACCCCGCACTGGCCGCGCCGCCGCGCGCACGAACGCAGTGTCGTCATCGGCGATCAGGAGCCGCGCCCACGAAAGTAGGTCCTTTACCTCGGTGCGGCGAAAGAACGTCGGACCACCGAGCACGCGAAAAGGGATCCGGCGTCCCGCGAACTCCTCCTCGAAAGCGCGCGACTGGGCATTGGTGCGATACAAGACCGCCACCTCGCTGGCCGCCGTCCCCTCGGCTAGGGCGCAGGCAATCTGCTTGGCGACCCAGACCGCCTCCTGGCGCTCGCCGGCGCAGAGCATGAACTGCGGCTTTTCGCCACCGGGCTCCTCGGTCCAGAGGGCCTTCCCGAGGCGCTCGCGATTATGAGCAACCAACGATCCGGCGGCCCTCAGGATCGGCTGCGTCGATCGATAGTTCTGCTCCAGCCGCACGACCGTGGCACCGGGGAAGTCGGCCTGAAAATCGAGCACGTTGGCCAGCTCGGCGCCGCGCCAGCGATAGATCGACTGGTCCTCGTCGCCGACCACCATGAGGCTGCTCTCGGGGCCCAGCAAGGAGCGCACCAGCCGGTATTGCAAGCGGTTGGTGTCCTGGTACTCATCGACGAGCAAGTGGCGAAAACGCGACTGCCACGGCGCGGTGAGGTCGGGGTTGCAAGCGAGCAGCCGCAGCGGCCACTCCAGCAGGTCGTCGAAATCGAGGACCCCGCGGCCTTGCATGGCGTCCCGGTAGAGGGAGAAGACGCGCCCTGCCGCACGTTGATCCCAGGGCCGCCCCTCGCGGTCCCAGGCGCGCGGGTCCTCGAGCCGGTTGCGCGCCCGGCTGCAAGCCTCGTACAGGGCGTTGGGCGACAGCTCGTGCGCATCGACGCCGGCCTCGGCCTGGGCCTGTCGCCAGGTGCCGAGGGAGTCGGCACGGTCGCTCACCGCGAACCCAGGTCGAGGTGCACCCGGCTGCCCGGCGACCTGGCGCAACAGCCGCAACCCCATGGCATGAAAGGTCAGCAGCCAAAGACCCTCTGGCTCCCTACCGAGCAGCGCCCTGACCCGAGCACGCATCTCCGCCGCCGCCCTGTTGGTAAAGGTCACTGCGCAGATGCCAGCGGGGTCCTCGGCGCGCTCGTCGACGAGCCAGGCGATGCGACGCGTGATCACCCGCGTCTTGCCCGAGCCGGCGCCGGCAAGTACCAGGCAGGGACCGCCGGCGTGGGTCACAGCGAGCACCTGCTGCGAGTTGAGGCCATCGACGAGTTGCGACATTGGACCCACCACACCTCCACCGCGGCCTGCTAGGGGCCGGAGGTGCCGAGCAAGGAGCTCCGCTCAAACGGTGACGGCGCGAAGCGCGCTGCTACTCTACCGTGACACTCTTGGCGAGGTTGCGCGGCATGTCCACGTCGCAACCGCGCTGCAGCGCGATGTGATAAGCCAGAAGCTGTAGCGGAATTGTTGCCAGCAGTGGGGTCAGCTCCGGCATGCACTCCGGAATCACCAGCAACTCGTCGCTAATCTCGTTGAGCCGCGCATCGCCCTCGGTGCCCAGGACGATGAGAAACCCATCGCGGGCCTTGGCCTCCTGCATGTTGCTGGCAGTCTTCTCGTACAGAGGCGTCCTGGGCGCCAGGGCGACGATCGGCACATCACGGTCGATCAGGGCAATCGGACCGTGCTTCATCTCACCGGCCGGGTAGCCGTGCGCGTGAATGTACGAGATCTCTGTGAGCTTGAGCGCGCCTTCGAGAGCGATGGGGTACAGGAACCCGCGGCCGATGAACAGGAACTGCTGGAAGTGGGCCACCCGGCGCGCAAGCTTGGCGATATAGGGCTCCTGCTGCAGGATCCGTTCGATCAAGCGCGGGATCTTGGCGAGCGCGTCAACGCGCTCGGCCAGCGCTTC
>JACZXM010000400.1 GCA_022571615.1 Acidobacteriota bacterium
TGTTCCTGGACAAGTACAACAGCGGCGAGGCGAAGGCGCTGATCGAAGAGGTTCTGCGAGCGAACCCGCGGCACCCGCGGGCGCTGCTCGCGGATGCGCGTCGGCTACAGTTTGATGGTTCCGGCGAAGCGATCGGGAGAGCTCGAGAGGCGCTGGAGGTCAACCCGAGATTGGTTGCCGGCCGGACCTTCGTGGCGCGGTTACTGATCGCGGCCGAGCAATACGTCGCTGCTGCCGGCGAGGCGGAAGCGGCCCTGGAGATCAATCCGCGGTCGCTGGAAGCGCTTGCCGTGCTGGCTTCGGTACGCTATCTGCAGCGCGACCCGGTGGCGTTCGAGGCCGTTGCTAGCCGCGCGCTTCAGATCAACCCACGGTACGGAGAGCTGTTCCGCGTGGTGGCGGAAATGGCGGTGCAGACCCGACTCTATGCCGCCGCGGTGGAGCTCGCCCGGCGCGCGGTGAAAATCGATCCGGAGTCGTGGACGAGCTACGGAGTGCTCGGCATCAACCAGCTTCGCATCGGTGCGATCGAGGAGGGCCGCCAAAACCTCGAGCGCGCCTTTGCGGGCGACCCGTTCAACGTGTGGTTCAAGAACACCCTCGATCTGCTCGATACCTTCGAGCGCTATCGGACGACACCGAGCGAGTCCTTCGATCTGATCCTCGAGCAGGATCGTGCGGACTTGCTGGCGCTGTACATCGGCCCTTTGGCGGACGAGGCGCTCGAGACGCTGGCGTCCAAGTACGGGTACCGACCTGCACAGCGGGTGCGAGTCGAGGTTTTCGCGCGGCACGCGGACTTCTCGGTTCGCACCGTCGGGCTGGCCGGGCTTGGAGCTCTGGGCGTCGCGTTCGGTCCGGTGGTCGCGATCAACGCCCCGGGAGCGGCTGGCCTCGGCCCGTTCAACTGGGGCTCGACTCTGTGGCACGAGATCGCCCATGTGGTGACCCTAGGGGTCTCTTCTTCTCGGGTACCGCGCTGGTTGACCGAGGGTCTGTCGGTGTTCGAGGAACGGCGTGCACGTCCGGGATGGGGAGAGGAACCAGGCCCGGGCTTCCTGACCGCGTACCTGGAGGGCAAGCTGCTGCCCGTCAGCAGGATCAACGAAGGCTTCGTGCGGCCCAGCTATCCCGAGCAGATCGCCCACTCCTACCTGCAGGCTTCGCTGGTGTGCGAGCTTATCGTGCAGGAGCATGGCTTCGACGCGATCCGGCGTATGCTGGCCGGATACGCCGAAGGCAAGCACACGCCGGAGATCGTGCGTCAGGTTCTGGGCCTTAGCTCCAGGGAGCTCGACGATCGCTTCGAGGGATTCTTGCAGGAACGCTATGCGGCTCGGCTGGCGACACTGCGGCCATCGGTTGACCGTCGTTCCGCCCACGCCGCGAATCCGCACGGAGGCCCACAGCCGGTGCCGATCGAGGAGCTCGAGCGCCGGATCCGGGAGCATCCCGACGATTTCGTCGCCCGACTCCAGCTTGGCATCCGATGGTACGAGCAACAGCAGGACGAGGAAGCGATCGCGCAGCTGCAGGCGGCACGAGACCTGTTTCCCGAGCACGCGGGACAAGACAGCGCGTATACCTACCTGGCTCGTATCTACGAGCAACGAGGCGATCTGGACCATGCGGCCCGGGAGCTGCGCCAGATGACGTCGTACAACAAGGCCGCCTACCAGGCATACGCCAAGCTGGCCGAGTTGCTGGTGCGTCTGGGACGTGATGGCGAGGCCGCCAACGCGCTCGAGAGGGCGATGTACATCGACCTCTCCGACGTCGTCGCCCACGAGCGGCTGGCCGCCTTGAATCAAGCTTCGGGCGATTGGCACGGCGCCATCCGCGAGCGGCGCGCCGTCATCGCTCTCGATCCCGTCGATCGCGCCCAGGCCCTCTATCTATTGGCGGTGGCGTACCGAGGCGCCGGCGATGCGAGGGCCGCCCGGCGGGCGGTGCTGGAGGCGCTGGAAACAGCTCCGAGCTATCGGCTGGCGCAGGACTTGTTGCTCGAGTTGCGTCGCAACGGCAGCAGGGAAACGCGATGAGAGCGCGGGCGGCGATGGTGCTGGCGACGTTGGCCGCTGGAGCGCTGGCGGCCAGTGCAGCGGCGCAGTGGGGCAGACAGCCCGAAGTCAGCTACACCAACATCCCGTACAACGGGCGTTTCACCTTCGCCCGTATCCGCTTCGAGCCCTCGCAATGGGGCGTCAGTCGGAGGCAGCCTTGGGGCCTGGACCTGAAATGGAATCACGACTATCCGCGCGCCGACCAGCGACTCGAAGAGATCCTGGAGCTCGTGACCGCGGCCATTCCCAACACCCAGGGAAGCGTAATCGTGGGTCTCGATGACCCAGAGCTGTTCCGCTACCCGTGGGCCTATCTGTGCGAAGTGGGTTTCTTGCAGCTTAGCGATCTGGAGGCGGAGAACCTGCGCAACTACCTGCTCAAGGGGGGCTTTGTCGTTGTCGACGACTTCGACGGCTACCACTGGTTCAATTTCCTCGACCAGATGGAGAAGGTCATGCCGGAAGGGCGGTTCATCGAGATCCATGAATCGCACCCGGTCTTTCATGCGTTCTTCGAGATCGAGGATTTGCAGTTCGGGGTCACGAGTGGGGCCTTCTTCGGCTACGGCTGGCCGCGGTACTTCGGTCTGTTCGAGGATAATGACCCCGACAAACGGCTGATGATGATCGCCAACTACAACAATGACATCGGCGAGTATTGGGAGTGGGCCGACAGCGAGTTCATTCCCATCGATCTGACCAACGACGCCTACAAGCTAGGCATTAACTACATCATCTACTCGATGATCCATTGAGCACGAACAAGGCAGGACGATGATCGAATTCGAGGAACCGGCCGCCGCTGGGACCGACCAGGGTGCAGAAGCGGATGTCGTTGAGGTTGCCGCGCACGTCGGTGCGCCCGAGGCGGACCCGGCAGGAGATCGCCTCCGGGAGGCCGACGACATCGATCTTGCCGATCAGTTACGCCAAGCCCGGAAGCAGATCCTCACCGAGCTGCGAAAGATCATCATTGGCCAAGAGGCGGTGGTCGAGCAGGTGCTGCTGTCGCTGATGGTCGGGGGCAACAGCTTAATTACGGGCGTCCCCGGTCTCGCCAAGACGCTCCTTGTCCAGACCCTTGCCCAGGTGGTCGACCTGCAGTTCTCGCGCATCCAGTTCACCCCGGACCTGATGCCTTCCGACATCACCGGAACCGACCTGGTACAGGAGGATCCCGAGTCCGGCCGCCGCGAGCTGGTGTTCTCCCCGGGACGGTTCTTCGCCAACATCGTGCTTGCCGAC
>JACZXM010000401.1 GCA_022571615.1 Acidobacteriota bacterium
TCGGGATCCCATCGCGTGCTGCACCGGATGAACCGCAACTACACGGTTGAGACCTATAGCCGACAGGTCGAGGCGCTGCGCCGGACCCTCCCCGATGTCGGTCTATCCACCGACCTGATCGTCGGGTTCCCGGGCGAATCGGAGGCGGAGTTCGAGGCCACCTTGGAGCTCGTCCGCAAGGTTCGGTACGACTCCTTCTACTCCTTCGAGTACTCACCACGGCCCGAGACCGCGGCGGTGACCCAGTACGACGATGACGTGCCCGCGGAGGTCAAACGGGCGCGACTCCTGGAGCTGCAACGTGTCGGCCAGGAGATTCAGGCCGAACAGAACGACGCCTGGATCGGGCGCCTCACCACGGTCTTGATCGACGGCACCAGCAAACGCTCACCCCAGGATGTGACCGGACGCACCTCGTCGAACCACATCGTCAACCTGGCCGGGGACCGAGCACTGGTCGGTAGCCTGGCTGAGGTAGAGATCATACGATCCGGACTCCACAGCCTGTACGGCGCGCTCGTTTCCGAACCCGTTTGAGTCGACCACCGGTCGTTTTTTCGCCCCAAGCGTCACGCCCCGGCAGGTTGTTGCCGGCGCAGCTTGACCCCCTCTCGACCTCGCGCGTATAGTCGGAGTTCGCGCTCGGAGGCTCGATGCAAATCAAGATGAATATCAAGGGTCTGATGGTCGACCCGGTCACCAACATGCCGATCGTCATCCTCAAAGATGAAGAGGAGAGCCGAGTGCTGCCCATCTGGGTGGGAATATTCGAGGCCAACGCAATCGCGCTCAAGGTCGAGGATATCGAAACCCCGAGACCGATGACCCATGATCTGCTGCAGAGCCTGCTTGGGGCCTCCGGAGCCAAGGTCTCGAAGATCGTGGTCAGCGACCTGCGCGATAACACGTATTTCGCCGTGATTCATCTTCGGGTCGGTCGGAAGGAGCACACGATCGACGCGCGGCCGAGCGACGCACTCGCTCTCGCTCTGCGGGCCGGCGCGCCGATCTTCGTAGAAGAGAGCGTGCTAGATCAGGCGAAGTCGATCGAAGACGAGAAAGATATTTCCGACTCGGAGCGGCTCAAAAAATGGTTCGAGAACCTCGATCCGGATGAGTTCTCGAAGTACGAGATGTGAACGGGCTAGCTCCCCGACTTGTCGAGTCGTAGTTGGTGTCTGGGAAGGGACCTAAATCGGACGTTACGCCGCCGAACCGCACGCGCGTGGTGGCGGTGGCCAACCAGAAGGGTGGGGTGGGCAAGACCACCACGTCGGTCAACCTGGCTGCCGCGCTGGCGATGATGGGTTACCCGACCTTGCTGGTCGATGTGGACCCGCAGGCGCAAAGTTCCTTGTCGTTCATCGATCTCAACGACCTCAAGCTGTCGATATACGACGCGCTCGTGGAGCCGGACGTGCTGCTCGCTGACACGATCGTGCCAGCGCGACTCGAGAACCTCGATATCGCCCCGTCGCGGATCGCGCTGGCCAAACTCGAGATCAAGCTCGCTGGCGAGTTCGACGGGCATTATCGACTTCGCGATAAGCTGGCCAAAGTTACGCAATCATATCGTTTTGTGATTATTGATACGCCTCCAACACTTGGACTACTCACGGTTAATGCGCTCGTAGCTGCGACGCACGTGCTGATCCCGATCCAGTCCACCTATCTGGCGATGGAGGGAACCGACGATCTGCTGGATACAGTGCAGCGAGTCCGCCAGCGGGTAAACCCGGAGCTGGAGCTACTTGGCGTCCTCCTGACAATGCTGGACCGCCGAACCGTACTCGGGCGAGACGTGGTCGAGCAGGTGCGCAGCGTATTCGGCGACAAGGTGTTCGACACCGTCATCAGCCGCAATGTCAGGCTGGAGGAGTGTCCCGCCCACAAGGAGGCGATTTTCACCCACGCTCCCGATTCCTCCGGGGCAGAACAGTACGCGAAGCTCGGGGAAGAGGTGCTGGAGCGTGTCTAAGCGAAGGGGATTGCCGGTCACGGTACGCATGCGGCACGACAGTCACTTCGTCGAGGAGCTCGCAGCCAAGCATACTGAGGCCATCGGACAGATGATCCCGATAGAGCAGCTGAGGCCCAATCCGCAACAGCCTCGCCAGGCATTCGACCATCTCGAGGAGTTGGTCGCCTCGATCCAACAGGTCGGCGTCCTCGAACCCCTACTCGTTCGCCGGGCTCAGCACGGATACCAGATTGTCTCGGGCGAGCGCCGGTATCGTGCCGCCCAGGCGGCGGCTCTACATACCCTTCCCTGCATCGTTCTCGACCTCGATGATGCTCGTGCGCTAGAAGTCGCGCTGATCGAGAACCTGCAGCGGCGCGATCTGTCCGCGTTCGAGGAAGCCGAAGGCCTCCAAGCGCTGATCGACCAGTACGGTTTCACCCACGATGAGATCGCACTTCGCATCAGTAAGTCGCGTACCAGCGTCACCGAGACCCTCACCCTGTGCGCGATGCCACGAGCCATCCGGACGAGGCTCGAAACCGGCGGCATCCACAGCAAATCAATCTTGCTGGAAATCGCCCGCTGTGAGAGCGAGGACACCATGACCCAGCTTGCGGAGCGAGCGGTGAACGAGGGCCTTACGCGGGACGCTCTGCGCAAGCTGCGCCGCGCCCGTCACAGCACGGGTGACCTGCCAACGCAGAAAACACCGCCACGCCGATTGACCTTCCGTTCCACGAGCACCGGGATCACGGTGACGGTGTATCTGAGTGCCGAGGAGGTTTCGCTCCCCGACGTCGAACGGTCTTTGTTGGAGGCAATTCGAACCCTGCGCTCCAGCGGTCTGCCGATGCCGTAGACCCACGTCTGCCCCGGCACAAAGGGAGGCGGGGTCTCTGTAGATATTTATGATAACTATGTATAAATAAGCCTATTTTCATGATTTCTTGAAGTTCTTCATTGGTTTTGGTCGGCGCGCCGACATCGAAGAAATCGAGTCCTTGATCACATCCTCGCAGACCGCCCCCAGGACCCACACGCACGGCAGGGTCATCGCTGCTTGCCGTCTCCCCAAGGTGGTTGATTGCCTGCCGGGCTGGACGTGTTGGCTGGCCGTCTTCGCGATGTCGACGCCGGCCTGGAGGAGATACACACGAATCACCGGACGGCCGGCGGCGTTCACCAGGGGGGTCCCGTTCTCGTTGAATGCCAGGGTACCCACCGCATTGAGCCTTCCTTTCAGTCTTCCGAAAGGACCTCCCACCACCGCGAAATCATAGCCCCGCAAGGTGGAGATCCCTCCCACCCTGAACCGGTCTTCCAACGGGATGACGTTGTT
>JACZXM010000019.1 GCA_022571615.1 Acidobacteriota bacterium
TGCCGGTACACGATCGGATCGCCCTGTTCGTTCGTAAATACCGCCGCGCGAGGCACCGAGATCACGTCCTCGAGGTCCTGGAGCAACAACGTCGCGCGCACGCGCTGGCCCGGTTTCATACGCTCGGGATCGGTGAAGGCGAGCTGCAGCTCGACCTCGAAATATTGCACCGGTGACCAGCGCGTGCGGCGCTTGGCCACCGCTGCGACGCGACGTACGGTGGCATCGATGCGGTCCTCCGGATGCGCCTCCAGTCGTACCCGCACCGGGGTCCCAACCTCGACGCCGCCCGCATCGGCCTCCAGAACGAAGAGCTGCACCTTCATCGCCCCGAGCTCCGGAATCTCCGCCAACCCCATGCCGGGCCATACCATCTGGCCGATGCTCGGGGGCTCGCCCCAATCGCGGCGAAGCACGAAGATGCCGGCGTGGGGAGCACGCACTTCGAGCTCGCGCAGCCCCGCTTCGGCCTTGTCGATAGCCAGCTGAGCGCGGCGCTTCTCGAGATCGAGCAGCTGGATCTCCACCTTCCCCAGACCGTCCCGAATCGTGCGCGCCTTCTTGGCATGGCGCTTGCGCTCGATTGCGAGCTTTTCGTCGATGGCCGACTCGATGATCTCGTTGCGACCGAAGATCTCCTCATCGGTGCTCTGGAACTCCTGGGCGTGCCGGAGCTGCAAGTCCGCCAGCTCGGCATCGCGCTCGAGGTTGTCGAGAGTCGTATCCTGCTCGATCCCCTTTTTCCGCACCTGTTGCTCGGCTTTGGCGCGGTCGGATTCACCGCCGTGGAGCTCCTTTTCCATGTCGGTCGGATCGAAGCGCACCACCACCTGGTCCTTCTCGACATAGGAGCCTTCGGTCGCCAGCCAGGCGATCTTCATCGGTTCCCGCGCGCCCCCCGGAGTGCCAAGCACCGTGGCGTGCTCGGCAACCAAGATCCCCTCCGCCTCGACGCGGTGGAGGAATCGGCCTCGCTTCACCTCGTACAAGGGCAGCGTCTCCGCCGAGCTCCAGGCACGAAAGCCAAACCCGACGGCCGCCGCTGAGCCCAGAACCAGCACGAGGACAAGCGCCAGATTTCGCATTCGGAGTCTCATGTCCGTGGGTCGCTCTCGGCAACCAGGTCGCCAACCTCGAGTCCCTCGAGCACTTGGACGACCTCGCTGTTGCGCCGGCCAAGAACAACGGGGACCCTCTCGTAGCCCAGCAACGCCCGCCGGAACACCACCGGCCCGGCGCCAGTCGGGAACACCGCATGGATCGGGATCATCAGCGCACCGGCAATCCGTTCGGCCTCGAGGGTGCCGCGGAACCGCATCCCCGGCCGCATCCGCTCGGTGTCGGTCTCGTCCAGCTTCAGATCGAGGCGCACGACCTTGAGTGGATTGCGCGACGAACGCTTGCGTTGGACGGTGCGCCAGATCGATTCGACCGTGGCCGTGTACTCGATGTCGGGATGGGCGTCGAGCCGCAGGCTCACCGCCTGGCCAGTCCGGAGACGGCCGGCATCGGCCTCGTCTACCTCGGCCTTGGCCATCATCGCGTTCAGATTCGGCAACTCGACGATCTTCTCGTGTTGCCAGGCGGAGTCCCCGACCTTCTTCTTGTCGCCACGCCAATTGGTGACATAGATCACCGTGCCCGGACGCGGCGCCTTGACCATCATCTGCTCGATCGTGGCCTGGGTCTTGCGAACGAGGCGCACGGCACGCTGTTTCTGCGCCACCAAGGCGGCACGCTGTGACTCGCTCACTATCCTGGCCGCGTCCAGCTGCCCTCGCAGGCTCTTGACTTCCATTCCCGCCAGCCCCAGGTCGAGGCGCGTCTTGTGTGCCGCGGTGGCCGAACGCAGGTCCTCGGGCATCTGGTCCTTGAGCTCCGCCTTGGCGAGCTTGGCCTCGGCCTCGGCAAGCCGGAGTTCCAGGTTCATCGTTCTCTGCGCCTGGTCGGCATCGAGCTTCTCTATGTTCTTGCCCGCCTTCTCGGCTTCGTTCTGGAGTGTCAGGAGACGACGATCCAGCGCCGAGGTGTCGAATCCGAGCACCGGGACCCCCTCCTCCACCTCGGTGCCTTCCGGTGCCATGTAACGGATCTTGAAGTCGAAAATGCCCTCCGCCAGCGGCGGACTGAGCATGCTCGAGTCCCGCGACCCCAGCGTTCCTTCGACCTCGACGCCAATCACGAGATCGCCGCGCTCGACGGCGGCCCAGACGATCTCGGCGTTCCCACCCAAAGCCGAGGAAAGCCACCACACCCCTCCAACGAGCGCCGACCCAGCGGGAATCAGCCATCGCCCCAGCGCCCGGCGCCGGCGAGGCGTCACGGTAGGGGAGTGCTCACGCGTCATCGGTCTATCTCCGGACCCGTGCCGGCCGACGTGTCCTGCTCGATCACGCACTCCAGTGCGTTGCAGGGGCCGATCGTCACCTCTGTCACGTCACCATTGGCGAGCCGGAGCAGGACCCCTTCGTCGGTGAAGGTGAGCGCTGAGCGAGCCGCCAACATCGCGTCGGCGCGTTGTTGTGTCCGCACCGCGACCTTGACCGACATCCCAGGACGCATGATCTGCGGGTCGTTCTCCTCTAGATCGACGCGCACCGAGAAACGGCGCCGCAAAGAACGAAAGCTCGCCTCCTGGGCTACCGGGCTGACGGAGACGACGGCACAGGGAAACTCTCGTTCCGGGTAGGCGTCGAGCGTGCACACCGCCGGCATCCCTACGGCGATCTTGCCGTCATCGACATCCGACAGACCCGCGGCCACCATCATCTTGGACAGGTCTGGGATCTCCATCACCCGCGACCCCACCGAGATCGTGTCCCCGACCTGGAACTTCCGGCCCTCACGCCGGTTCTCCGACGTCACCGCGATACCGGCCCGCGGCGCCCGCAGGACCATGGTCGCGATCGCCTGCCGCGCCTCGCGCACCTCGCGCTCGGTGCGGGCGATCTCGATGCGGGCGATCTCGATCTCCGCTGCGGAGGAACGCTGATAGCCCTGCAGATCGGCGGCTGCCTTGTCGTAGGCCACCTGTGCCTGTGCGAACCTCAGCTGAATTTCCTGGTACTCCTTGCGGTTCTGGAGATCCTCCGGCACGCCGGCATCGATCTCCGCCTTCTGCAGCGCCACCCGCGCCTGCGCCACGGCGAACGTTTTCTGCGCCACTTGGCCGGTGATCTCGGCCCGCTTGCTGTCGAGCTGGTTGATCGCTTGCTCCTGCGACGTGACCTTGCTGTCGAGCTCGCCGGCGATCTCGGCGGTGTCGAGCTCGACCAGGCGGTCGCCCTCGGCAACGGCTGCTCCGTCATCGACCATCCAACGAATCGTGGTCTGCCACCTCGGCAGCCGCGGCACAATGATCTTCTCGCCATGGACTGCCTGCAGCTCTCCCGTCAGCAGCAGGAGGCTGCGGAACTCGCCGCGCCGGAGCGTGTCTGCCGTGCCCGCGACCGGTTGCACACGATCGACAGCAGTCTCGGCTTCGGCGGCAGGTCCATTGGCGCAGGCAAGGCTCAACCCGACGGCAGCACAGGCTACGCTAGCAAGTGCGTGTCGCGCCCTGCGGTGGAGCTTGTCGCGCATTTTGGCTGGATTCACGCGGTGCCCCTTCGGGGCCGGGGCGGGGAACGTCCAGGTCATTCTCTCGCTTTGATGGTGCCGGCGCACGTCCGGTTGGCAAGTTGGCGCTGAAGCCTCTAATTATTGTATTGATAAGCGCCGGGGACACCATTCTCCGATCAACAACGGCACGTTTCCACCACCGCCGGTGCATTCCGTCGTCGCATCCGGCTTCCGATCCGCTCCGCTTACCCGTTCGTCGGGGTGCTCTGTCCTCAGCGCGCGGCGATCTCTACACTTGCCGGGATGGTAGAGGCAACACAGAAGACGATCATCCGCAAGGCGATCCCGGACGGGCGACGCGATCTGGCGATCGTCCTGAGGGTCCTGGGACGCGTGAATGTGCTCGTTGTGCCGTTGCTGGCACTGGTGATTTTCGCCACCTCGATGCCGCGTGGACCCGGTAACCTGCTGCGCATCCTGGCGGTGGCGGCGGGGCTCAGTAACCTGACCTGCGTCGCCATCGCAGCGGTGTTCCTGCTGGGCCGTCGCATGGTGCGCGCGCCGGGCACGGCGCACGAGGTCCTGGCGCTGGTGTTGCCGAGCCTGCCAACGCTGGTGCTGACCTCGATGTCCCTTCACGCCGTCCTGGGAATGATCGGCCGCTGGGGCCTGATTCCCGCCGATACCGGGCTCGCTGCCTATTCCATCCCGCGGCTGCTCAGCGTCACAGCTCCGATCGCCTTGTTGTTCGGCGCCGGACTCTGGCGGGCGGCGGCAGAGCAGCAGCGCATCGATCACGCCCTTGCCGCCTTGCATGCGTCGCGCCTGCGACAGCGTGACTTGTCGCTGCAGCGTCAGACGGCCGAGATGGCCCGACTCCGATCCCTTGTCCGACCGCATTTCCTATTCAATGCTCTGAACACCTTGACCGCCCTGATTCGCGAGGATCCCGAGCGAGCCGAGAGCATGACCCTGGCGCTGTCACGCCACTTCCGACAGGCGCTTCAGGTCGGCGAGGCCGAGACCGTTTCCCTGCGCAGCGAGCTCGATGCCGCCGCCGACTATCTAAGCATCGAGCAACACCGGTTCGGTGACCAGCTCTGGTCTCGCATCGACTGTCCCGACGAGCTGGCCGGGATCGCGCTGCCGGGCATGCTTCTGCTGCCGCTGGTCGAAAACGCGGTCAAGCATGGCGCTTCGCAATCGGAGGGTCGCGGCGAGGTCGAGATCCTGGTGCGAGCCGAGGGCGACACCGTACGGATCGAGATCCGCGACAACGGTCCGGGGTTCGCCTCCGCTTCCCGAGCGGACGAACCGGTTGGCTCAGAGGGCGGCAGCGGAATGCGACTTGTGCGCGAGCAACTGGCGCTCCATTACAAGGGGCGCGCGCTGCTGGGCGCGCTGCGCGACGAAACCCTGCAACGGACGATCGTTGTGCTGGAGCTACCGTGCGAGGAGCTTCGATGACACTCCGGGCGGTGATTATCGACGATGAGCCGCCGGCGCGACTGCGGCTGCGCCGGTTGCTGTCGGAGCACCCGGACGTCGAAATCGTCGGGGAGGCTGGAACCGTCGCCACCGCCACTTCGGTCATTGCCGCTTCCCATCCCGACCTGCTGCTGCTCGACATTCGGCTCCGCGGTGCGACCGCCTTCGACCTGCTGCGCCAGCTCGAAGAAAGCCCGCTGGTGATATTCACCACCGCTTACGACGAGTTCGCACTCGAGGCGTTCCAGGTAGCAAGCGTCGATTATCTGCTCAAGCCGGTCGATTCCGAGGGACTCGGACGGGCACTCGAAAAGGTCCGCCGATACCACTCCGGACAGCGCCAGGCGGACCTCCTCGAGCGAGTACAACGTCTGGTGGAGAGGTCGGCGACTGCCGCTCCCGAGGGGTTCTTGCGCCGGCTGGGCATCCGCATCGGCGACCGTACGTTGGTGCTGCCGGTCGAAGATGTGACCCACTTCTACGCTCAGGACAAGCTGGTCTATGCCGCCACCACGGCGGCCAAGAGCCACATCGTCGACTTCACCCTGGTGCAACTGGCCCGTCGGCTCGACCCACGGCAGTTCATCCGCATCCATCGGGCCACCCTGGTCAACATCGACCACGTCCGCGAGATCCAGCGCTGGTTCGGGGGCCGTTACCGCGTCGTGCTCGGAGATGGAACGCCGCTCGTTGCGAGCCGCAATATGGCGGCCAATCTACGCGCCATCGTGCCCTTCTAGCTCGCTGGCCGTTGTGCGCTCCAACCTCCAGCAGACTTCCTTCTATTGAAGACTCCTCGCCTATCACCAGTCATGGGAGCTGCGTTTCATCACAAACGTGTCATAGCTCGGTCATGCCGCCATCGACGACCAGCTCGTGTCCGAGCACGAACGAAGAGTCGTTCGACGCCAGGAACACCACCGCGTTGGCGATTTCGTCGGCGGCGCCGAAGCGCTTCATCGGCACGCGCTCGGCAAGGCCCTGCGCCATCTCGTCGAGGGCGTCCTCTGGCAAGCCGAGCCTGCCGAAGATCGGCGTCTCGATCGGACCGGGGCTGATCGCGTTCACACGGATACCGCGCCCGACGAGCTCGGCCGACAACGTCCGGGCCAGCGAGCGAAGGGCTGCCTTCGTCGCCGAGTAGACGCTGGTGTTGGCGTCGCCCAACTGGTTGGCGACCGAAGTGTTCAAGACGATCGCGGCGCCATCCTTGAGCAGCGGCAACGACTTCTGCACCGTGAAGTAGGCGCCTTTCACGTTAACGTCGAACTGGAAGTCGAAATCCTCCTCGTCGACGGCTTCGAAGGGTCGAAAATTGGCGACCCCGGCATTGACAAACAGCAGGTCGATGGCCCCGAGCTGGTCGCGTACCGTCGCGTACAAGCGGTCGAGATCCTCGAGGTTCCGGACGTCGCCCTGAACGCCGATGGCCTCATCGCCGAGTTGCTCAAGCGCCGCGCCGAGTGTCTCGGGATCGCGACCCATGATGGCAACGCGGGCGCCCTGATCGACAAACGCCTGCGCCGTAGCCAGCCCGATACCGCTGTTGCCGCCAGTTATGACTGCTACTTTTCCGTCCAGTTTGCCCATTGACAGTTCTCCTGTGCTGGTCGGGTGAACGACCCTCCGGATGCGGGAGAAAGGAGGGTTCAAAGTACTACGCGCTACTCGATCGGTATCTGGTCCGCGTTCTCGGCCAGCCAGCCGGCGAAAGTCTGCAGTGCCGGGTTGAGCTGGCGAGATTGCTCGATGCTGCGCGCGCCGCAGAAGTCGTCGTTGAAATCGCGCTTGAACTGGAACATGTTGCCGAGATCTTCGGCGCCGGGAAAGTCGAAGCCCCGGTAGACCTCCGGCGGCACGTCGTTGTAGCGCACCTCGAAGCCGAGTGCTTCGCCAAGCGCCGCGGCCATCTCGGTACCGGTCAAGTGCTGTCCGGCGATGCCCACCGTCTTGCCGATCAGCGCGTCTCCCTGCTTGAAGATGCCGAACGCGCAGCGACCGATGTCCTCCGCCGCGATGCCGGGCAATTTCTTGTCACCCATCGGCAGGGTGAGACCGTAGACGCCGTCGGGCCCCTTCTGCGGCCCCATGCCGAAGTAGATGAAGTTCTCCCAGTAAAACGAAGGCAGCAGGAACGTGGTGGGCACGCCGAGGTCGATGAAGGTCTGGTTCGCAGCCCCTTTGGCGTCGAAGTGGGGCACCTTGTAGTGGTCCATGAGCGTCGGCATGCGGTCGTCGTCGAGCGGCACCCAGTCGCGCGTGTCTTCTAGCGTCGACCAGATGGCATGCCGCACGCCGGCGTTCTTGGCCGCCTGCGCCAGGTTGGCCGCCTGCTGCGCTTCCTTCTCGGGGCTGAAGTGCTCCCAGAAATTGGTCAGGCAGAAGGCGCCGTGAGCGCCCTCGAAGGCGCGCTCGAGACTTTCGACGTCGTCGAGGTCGGCTGCGGTGACGTCGGCGCCGGCTTCGGCCAGCGCGCTGGCCTTGTCGGACTCGACGTTGCGAGTGATGGCGCGCGCGGTGTACTCACCGCTGTCATCCGCGAGAATGGCGCGCACCAGCCCACCCCCCTGGGCGCCGGTGGCGCCGGTGACTGCAATGATTGTCTTTTCGCTCATCGGCATGAAAGCTCCTTCTGAATAATGGCTACTGGCTCTCCAGCGCTTCGATCAAGCGCCGGCCTTTCGGCAATCTGCCAGAGGGCCTCTTCGGGTACCTTCGGGCTCGGCACGAAGTTGGTGATCGGAGGAATCGAGCGTACTCCGCTCGATCGTGGGGAGCCAGGAGCCTGTGTTCAGATGGCTATCAAGAGAAAGGGTGGCGAGAGACTACCGTCATGACTGTTGCTCGCCAACGGTGAACTGAAGGACCTCTCGACAAAACCGTGGACATATGCGTGAATCCTGGCCTGCTGACACCGACAAAACCCAAGACGTGATCGGACAGCGCCTATCAGGGAAATTCGGGTTAGGTTGTCGGGAGGTGGGGAGTGTGTGCGGGTGGGGCCGCCAGCCAAGGTGCTGAATGGAACCTGGCAGCAAGCTCGGGCATTTCGAAATCCTGGAGCCGCTCGGTGCAGGCGGCATGGGGGAGGTCTATAGAGCCCACGATACGAGCCTCAAGCGCGATGTCGCCATCAAGCTGCTACGCCAGGATCGAGCGACCGACCGAGCCCACCTGGCCCGACTCGAGCGTGAAGCTCATCTTCTCGCGGCCCTGAACCACCCCAATATCGCGACGATCCACAGCCTCGAAGAGGACGCCGGCACGCGGTTTCTGGTGCTCGAGCTGGTGGAAGCCGAGGGGCTCGACCAGCGGCTTTCCTCTGGCCCTCTGGAGGTCGAAGCGGCGCTCGAGATCGCTCGCCAGATCGCCGAGGCGCTGGAGGCTGCGCACGCCAAGGGGATCATCCACCGAGATCTCAAGCCTTCCAACGTCATGGTGACCGACAAGGAAACGGTGAAGGTCCTCGACTTCGGAATCGCCAAGCCGATGGAGTTGGGGGGCCACGGCCTCGAGACACCGGACCTCACCGACACCGGGGCTCTGGTCGGGACAGCGGCATACATGAGCCCCGAGCAGATCAGGTGCAAGCTCCTGGATCAGCGTTCTGACATTTGGTCATTCGGGTGCTTGCTCTACGAGATGCTGAGCGGGAAGAAGGCGTTCGGTCGAGAAACTATGGGAGATACCTTCAGCGCCATTCTCGAGTACGAGCCCGACTGGAACGAGTTGCCGCCTCAGGTCCCGACCGCCGTGCGCACTCTCCTGCTCAGCACTCTTCAGAAGGATGTCGAGCAGCGGCTCTCGGACATTGGAGATGCTCGGCGGGATATCGAGCGTGAACTTTCCGAGGCGCGAGAGTCAACAACGTCGTCGGGAATGCGATCTGTTCGGGCTGCCGAGACCGATCCTGACACCGACCTCATCCGGTCCATCGCGGTGCTGCCCCTGGCCAACCTCTCGGGCGACCCTGACCAAGAGTTCTTTTCCGACGGCATGACCGAGGCTCTGATTACCGACCTGGCCAAGGTCCACGCGCTCAAAGTGATCTCGAGGACATCGGTCATGCGCTACAAGGGATCGTCGAAGTCACTGCCGGAGATTGCCCGGGAGCTGGGGGTCGATGCGGTTCTCGAGGGTTCGGTGCTGCGAGCCGGTGATGACGTACGCATTACAGCCCAGCTCATCCACGCTGCCTCCGACACGCATCTTTGGGCCGACAGCTACCACCGCCGTCTGAGCGATATCCTGGCCCTGCAGAGCAAAGTGGCGCGCTCGATCGTTGCGGAAGTGAAGGTCAAACTGAGCCTAGAGGAAGAAGTGCGCTTGACCCCAGAGCGGTCGATCGATCCACGCGCCCACGACGAGTATCTCCGCGGCCGCTACCACTTGAACAGGATCACCGTCGAAGGGACGGAGACGGCGATGGGTCACTTCCGAAAAGCGATCGAGATCGATCCGACTCATGCCGCGGCCCACGCCGGCTTGGCAGACGCATACCTGTTCCTGGGGACTTGGTTCAAGACGTTGCCAGTGGACGAGGCGATCCCCCTTGGCAAGGCGGCTGCAAAGAACGCGCTCGAGTTAGACCAGACGCTCGTCGAAGCACACGCGTCGCTCGGGTACGTGGCGATGAACTACGACTGGGACTGGCGCGCCGCGGAGCGCGAATACCAGCTTGCCATCGAGGTGAGTCCCAGCTACTCGATTGTCCACATGTACTACTCCTGGTGTCTCGCGGCGCAATCGCGGGGCGAAGAGGCGCTCTCCGAAATACAGTTGGCTCATCGCCTCGACCCGTTGTCGGCCTGGGTCGGCACCTGCGTCGCCGCGCCGCTCTACTGGACTACTGACCGCTACGACGAGGCGATCGAGGCATGCGGTAGGGCTCTCGAGCTCGCGCCCGGCTTTCCGCTCGCCAACTGGATGCTCGGCCAAAGCTTCGCGGCAAAGGAGATGTACGGCGAAGCCGTTGAAGCGTTTCGGGCGACACTTCCTTTTGGCAAGGAGTATCTCGGCTGGCTCGGCTATGCGTTGGCGCTGAGCGGCGATACGACGCAGGCCGCTGTGATTCTCGAAGAGCTCAAAGAGCTTCGGCGTCACGGACAGGCGTCGGCCGATGACATCGCAAGGGTTCACATCGCACTCGGGCAGCTTGACCGAGCGTTTGAGTGGCTCGACAAGGCTCTCGACGAGCGAGCCCTCTACGTCGTGTATTTGAAAGTCGACCCCAGCTACGAGCCGCTCCGTTCCGACGAGCGATACCGGAGCCTGCTCGAGCGCATCGGACTGTCGGATTGAGCGGGGGTTCGTATCCCGCGCCTCCTCGCGGCTCCGTTGTCTCTAGCGTGCCGCGCTCGAGAATATAGAGCGTCCTCGGGTTCGGCTCCCGCGTGCGAATGCACTGGCGGATCAGGTACCCGCGGCCGAGATACTCGGTGAACACCGAACACTGCCGGTGTCTCCGTCGTCTTGAGCGGAAGGCGATGGGTCGAAGGGTAGATCACGCGCTCCCTCTCAGCAGGGCCCTATCCCCGTTCGTCAGCGTCTCCTGCCACTTTGTCCGCAAACGCTGGCTACAACCGCCCGCTCTCTCGTACCGTGAGGGTGTCCGATCTCCCCGGTCGCACCAGTCGGTGCGTAACAACGGCAAGAGGGCAAGCGAATGAGAAAAGGGCGAGTGAGCACGATGCTGGCGGGTTTGATGGTGCTCTCATGCACCATGGCCACTCCGGCACCCAGGGCGGCGAGAAGCGGACGGCCGGCTGCCCACGAAGCGAGTGGAGATCTAGCGGGCCCTGGTCTGCTCGCTGATTCCGTGCCCGCGGCGCCTCGTTCGCAGCAATGGGGGATCGTCGACATCGGCGTCGACATGCGTGCTCAAGAGGCGCTTGTGGATCTGGGCGTCGGATGGGTACGGGTGGGGCTGAAGCTCGGAGAGAAGGGCTGGACCAACAAGCTCGCCAAGATCCGGCAGATCGCTGCGGAGCTGCAGCGCGCCGGCGTTGGGGTGTGGCTGACCCTTTTCCATCGCGATCCGACGAACATCCTCGAGAACGGCACGGTCGGCTACGCGGCGACGCAGCGGGGTGGGTTTCCACCCGCGAACCCGGACCGTTACCAGGCCCTGGTGGAGAAGGCCGTCGGTCGACTGGCTCGAACCCTAGGTCGCAACGGGCGTGATCCGGGAGATTGGTTGATCGTCCAGTTCGGCAACGAGGTGAACCCGCGCGATTTCTTCCCACCCGATCGCGCGGTCCGTTTCTGGCACGGCACCGGCGACCAGTACCTGGACATGGTGGTGCTGGGCCACGAGGCGGTGAAGCGAATCGACCCGGACATAGGGGTGGCCCTCGGGGGCATCTCTTCGGGCTCGATGGAGCAGGTGCAGCAAGGTGTGAGCGCCGCTGTGAGCTGGAATGACCGCCTGCTTGCCGAAGGAAACACCGACTGGGCCGACGTCCACCTGCGACACGACCTCGACCAAGTCGGGGGGAAGGTGGGCTGGGTGCGCCGGCGCTGGAGCGGCCTGCTGGCTGCCACCGAGATCGCTGGTCCCGACCCGCGCGTCGTTACCTGGTCAGAACAGGCCCAGGCTGACGACCTTTCACCGCGAATGCGCACCGCGCGGCGGCGGGGGGTGGACCTGGCGTTCTGGGCCTCCCTGATCGAGAACCCCAACGTCGCCCCGATCTTCCGCCGCGAGGGCCTGATCGAGCGCGACACCTGGCGTCGAAAACCCGCCTTTGGCAAGTACCAGCGCCTGATTGCCCGGGAGTCGGAAAACTGAGCTCGTTGCACCGCTCTGCCATCTGTGGGCATCACGACGACACTAGCAGCCCGTGGCGCAGAATTGGCGTGGGCAGCTAGCTGTCGCGTGCTAGCACCGCGAGGACCTCCTCGGCGACGGCCTGCGCTAGTTCCGCACACTCGCCGAGCAGGCTCTCGATCTGCTCGCGCATCTCCTCGCCGAAAGCCTCGTCCTTGATGTGGCGCAGGTTGATGCGCACGTTGTACGCTGCCGCCTGAGCGCCGGCGTGCGCCAGCAGGGCACCGGTACCGGCGTCGCTGACCATCTCCGGATCGGCCATCATGACGATCTCCTTGCACAGCACGAGCGCGTCGCGACACTGCCGTACCGTGGACAGCGGCACACGGGTGGCGGTCCTGTAGCCTTGCTGCATCGCCTGTCCGCGTTCCGTCCGCTGCTGCGGCGTGTCGCGGGGCATGCGCATCGCCTCGAGCACCTTGTCGAAGGCGTTGGTATCGGCATCGACGCCGCGCACCAGCTCGTCCTTTACCACCTGTCCGCGCTCGGCGATCGAGCATAGCTGCTGGTAGCGGTCGTCGAACTCACCCTTGCCCACGGACAGGTTGGCAACCATCGTGGCCAACGCCCCGCCAAGCGCGCCGGCGAGCGCCGCCACCGAACCACCGCCGGGAGCGGGGGTGTCGCGCGATACCTCATCGACGAAATCGAAGGTACTCCGATTCACCAGCGCGCCGTCCATGCGCGGCATCGCCAGCACCTTTTCGCCGGCGTCGAACGGCGCCACATCGCGCAGTCCCATCGACTGGATCGCGGTCTCCATCAGGTCGGGTACCGGCAACCCGGTCGACTTGCGCATCCGGCGCAGGTAGAAGACCGCCGCCTCGCGCAGGACCTCGTAAGGAACCACACCGACGATCTCCGACCCGGTGATCACGATGCCGCGCCTGCGAGCAACCTCGCGCGCTGCCTCGAGCACCTCGTGCGGCGACGCCACCGCGGTGTTGGTGAGGTTCATGCTCACCTGGGCGCGGTGATAGTCGTCGATAACCCAGCCGATGCCCTTGACGTGGGTGAATTGGCCATCGGCGAAGATCGGTCCGCTGGGGTTGTCGGGATCAATACCCAGGTCGGCGTACCGCTGGCGTAGGTCCCCGCCGTGCTCCTCACGGTAATGGGTCTTCAGTGCCTCGAACGAGCTGCCGACGAAGTCGCAGGGCCCGCACGGATAGGTGCCGTCCTGTGGGAACTGCACCACCTCGCCCTTGTAGTAGAAGGGCTCGGTATTACCGCTGCGCTTCCAACGGCCGCGCTCGCGTAGCATGTAGGCGATCTCGTTGGCGTAGCGCCGATCGGTGGTATTGAGATCGATGTTGTAGGCAACCAGGAACTCGCGCGCCCCGACCGCGGTGGCGCCGGCGCTCGGGTTCAAGGCCGCCGGCCCGAAGTCGGGGGCCCATTCGGGATCGGCCAACCTCTCGGCCAGGCCTTCGTATTCCCCCTCGCGTACCCTGGAGAGGTTGCGCCGCTCGGGCCGGCTCGCTGCGTGCTCGTAGAGGTAAACCGGAATGCCGAGCTCGGCGCCGATCCTCTGGCCCACCTGGCGGGCGATCTCGGCGCAGTCCTCCATGCTGACCCCGGAGACCGGCACGAACGGCAGCACGTCGGTGGCCCCGAACCGTGGATGTGCTCCCTTGTGGTGGCGCATGTCGATGAGCGCGGCCGCCCGCTCGACGGCACGAAAGGCCGCCTCGGCCACCGGCTCGGGCTCGCCGACGAACGTGACCACTGTGCGGTTGGTGTCGGCGCCCGGATCTACGTCCAGCAGGCGCACGCCGGACACCGCCTCGATGGCGCTGGTGATCTCGTTGATGACGTTGCTGTCGCGCCCCTCCGAGAAGTTGGGGACACATTCGACAATCCGCTCCATGACCTGCCTCATCGCTCGTGGTTTTACTCTGGCCAGGGGCCATCATGCCCGAACAACTCGACGCGTACGAGCGCCGGCGGGATCGCCCCGATGCGTAGCAGGCGATCGTACAGCTCGCTCGGCGGCTGCGGCTCTCCGAACGCCTCGATATAGTCGTCGCGCAGCGCCGCGATCTCCTGCATCCCGATCAGGTAGCCGAGCACGTAGGTCGGACGGCGCGGGTACATGCCGACCTCGAGCTCGGCGGCGTAGCGCTCGAAGCGAACCTTCTGTACCAGGAACTCCACCGCCTCATCGAGGCTCATTTGCCCGGTGTGCAGGCTCACGTCCAGAATCACCCGAGCCGCGCGCCACAAGCGGTTGCGAAGCTGAGTCAGCTGCACGTCATCGCCCTGCAGGAACCCGAGCTCGAACATCAGCTGCTCGGTGAACAGCCCCCACCCCTCGGCAAAGATCGACTCGCGCACGATCCGGCGCAGGATCCTGGGATTCTCGTTGGTCTTGAGCGCGTGTACGTGATGGCCGGGGTAGGCCTCGTGAACGGCGATGATCGGGATCCAGGCGCGATGGTGCGAGCGCAGCCGCTCGGCCCGCTGCTCCGGGCTCATCCAACCCTCGATCGGAGTCAGTACCAGACGTCCCTGGAGCCCCTGGTCGAATGGTCCGACGGTTTCAAAGGTCCGAACGGTGAGGAGCGCCGCATGGCAGGTGGCGTGTCGACCGTGATCACGCGCTCCCCCGGGGGCAGCGTCACGACCCGGTGCTCGATCAGGAACGCGCGGGCCGCGTCCATCTGCTGCTGATAGGCATGCTTGATGGAATCGGCCGCGGGATGGTCGTCCTTGAGGTGTTCGTACACCTGTACCCAGTGTTTACCGGGGTCGATCCGCTCGGCCACTTCCTGCGCCAGAGCCTCCGTTTCCTCGAAGGCGCGCCGACCGCGCTCCAGAATAGAGTCAACGTCGTCATCGAGAAACCAGCGGTGCTGCAGGATGTAGTCGTACTCCAGGCGTCCGATTGCCCAGTCTCCGTCCGAGCGCGGCAGCAGGTCCTGTTGCAGAAACTGCGCGTGGGCCTCGAGCGCGCCGACCGCCGAGCCCGAGGCTGCAAGCAACGATTCTCCGGCCGCGCCGGCTGCATCGGCAAGCGTCCGTACCTGCTCGCCCAGGCTGTCGATCGACTGGTGGGTCTGGAAGATCGCCGCCTCGGTAAAGCGTCGTGGAGGACGGTCCAGGTTCTGGCGTGCGTGCCCGAGCATCGCGGGCAGTTGCCCCAGCAACGCCACGAGCTGGTCCGCGCGCTCCGCCGCCGAGCCTGGTGCCTGTGACTCGAGCAGCCGAGCGATCCGCGCGGAGGGCACGTACAGTGCCGGGGCATTCTTCCAGACAGGCCGGGTCTCGGCAGCCCGGATATCGGACTCTAGCAACCCGATCAGCAAGCGCTGGTCGACGATCTCCTCGAGCGCCAGCTCGCCCGGATCGATCGCCTGGATCTCCTGCAATAGCTGGCGTCGGGTCTCGGTATCCTGAACGAACCGACCGGCAGACAGATCGAGGATCTCGTCCCGGTTCGGATCCTGTCGTTGCAGCCTGACGTACTGCTCGATCAACCTCTCCAGCCGGTCCGAGATGCCGCCGGTTGCGGATTCATCCTCCGCACCGCGCCCACAGGCTACCGCCGCCCCGGCGCAGGCCACCGCCACGACGATCACCGCCCATCCCGAGAGTGTTCGGCCTTCCCCCCGGACTCGGAACCTCATACCCACGCTCTTGCGACCTCGAGGAATCGATCGATTTCTGCCGCGTTGTTGAACAGCGCCGGCGCCACCCGCAGCTTGGTAGCCTCGTGCTTGAAGCTCACCTTGATGTGCGCTGCTTGCAGATCCCGGCGGACGTGCACGGAATCGACCCCGTGCGCGAAGG
>JACZXM010000402.1 GCA_022571615.1 Acidobacteriota bacterium
AGAAAGGCGCACGACAGATCGCGGCGAGTGCCTGCACCCGGTACCAGCGGCGGGCCGCCCGCCGATCACTCTCAGCTCGCCGGCGGTAGCCCTCGGCGAGGTCCCCAGCGAGGAATTCCTGGTCGCGACGCGGCCCGAACAGGCGCACGAGGATCTCGCTGAGGCGCGGAGGTCGCAAGCCGCTCACGACCGGGCCTCGGTGGCGTCGGGCAGATTGACCGAGATCGCGTCGGCGAGCTCGCGGAAGGTCTCGGCGGTGGAGCGGAGGTCGTGCAGGGCGGCTGGCTGGAGTCGATAGTACTTGCGGCGGCGCCCGCCGCGACCGGCGGTCGACTTACCCTCGGATGAGGCGACCAGGGCGCGCTGCTCAAGGCGGGCGAGCCCGGTGTAGATCTGCCCTAGCGAGAGGGTGCGGCCGGTGGCGGCCTCGAGGTGCTCGTGGATCGACAGGCCGAAAGCGTGGTCCTCGAGTTCGTGTATTGCGAGCAGGAGACGCGTCTCGAATTCTCGGAGTGTCTCGGTCATGTTGGGGTGTCCGCGGGGATCACAGTTCAAATACTGCGGTGCAGTATTTAACTCCGACAGCACTCCGCATGCAAGGGTAAATCGTCGGGCGCTGCAGAGCGTACCCCCCGGCCATAAGTCGGACACAGGCCCGACACGACATTAGCGTTGCCGACCTTCGGGTTATGAGCCCGACGACACAAGGCTTCGCTGGTCCCGCCCCGCGGCTCGTGCCGATCGGCGCTGAGCCGTGCACGGGTCCCTGTAGCCTTGCAGTTACTCGCGGCTGGGGCTTCTCATGGGTTCATTGCCTCTATCTCATAAGCTGAATGTCATCACCAAACTCATCTCGACTTGTCCGGAGATGCCGAGGCACGGTAACGATGATCTGTGTAGACGAAGGATCGATCTTGGCCAAGCAGATCGGGGGCTCTTCTTTCACAATCATCAACTGGGAGTCGGGCGACGACACGTCTTTCTGACGCAGACCTCCCGTCGTCTCCCCCCGAACGACGCCGGAGACACCGGCAGTGGCAGCAGCAGGGGATGAGGTCGAGCACGTACGTTCTGCTGGTCTCTTACTGCCACGGTGTCTGCGCAAGTCGGCCACAGCGCCAGGACGTGCTCGACCTTATGCCCTGCTGCGTTCCCTCCAGTTCATCCGACACCCCTGCTGCGTTCCCTCCGATTCATCAGAAGATCGGAGCCACGTCCGGGTCACGGAGGCGAAACCGATGTGCTAGCCCTTCTTCGTCCAGCAGCCAGAGGGTGCGGTCGGGGCTCGCAGCCACGGCGACAGCCCGGAACGGAAGCACGATGGTGCCGCGGTAATTTCCGTCGGCGTCGTACCGGTAGAGCTCCCGCGCGGTGACCCACTCGCCCTCCCGTGTACGGTCGACGTAACCGGACAGCACCCAGTACATGCCCCGATCGGGGTCCCAGCACAAATCGAGAGCTGTCTTGGCGACGCGGGTGAGGCTCTCATCGTTGAGTAGCTTGGGCAGTCTTCCAAGCGGGGCAAGAGCGGCCGCCTTGTACAGTGTGGGGATCTCTCGTTGGGGATTCCCGGCGGCGTCAAACAGCCGGATTCGGCTGTAGACATGTGTGTTGGCGAGCGCAAATCCGCCGCCGGGCGCCGCCGCGATCCGCAGCGTGTTGAGCAGGAAGTACAGAATCCCGACCTCGGCCGTCTCCGGTGTCACATGGGCTCCGAGCGCCAGACCGTCGCGATCGAATACCTGGACGAGCGGCGTAGGATCGGGTCCATACACATAGGTGGGTGGTGGCAACCTGAGCACGAACAGGCGGCGATCCGTGCCCACCACGTCAAGTGGCAAGAAGTCCAGCTTCATCGCCGGGAGCGGCTCGCCAGACGGGCCATACCGTTGGATACGCCCGTTGCCGGTGTCGGCGACCAGTAGCTCGCCGTCGGGATAAACCCACATCCCGCTGGGGCGCGACAGATCACCCGGGCCGCTGCCGCTACGACCGCGGGTGGCCAAGTACTTACCCTCGGCGTCGAACACTTGAACCCGGTCGTTGCCGCCATCGAGCACGTAGAGTCGGCCGTTACCGTCGAACGCGAGGTCCATCGGGTTGAAGAAACTGCTCTGCGGGCCGTCTCCGGCCTCGCCAAGTACGGTCATTTCCTCCAGAGCCAGGGTCCATTCCTCCAATCGGGACTCCGGGGCGCAGGACGACAGCACCAGCGCCGCCGCGAGCAAACCCGGGAGAGCAAACTCTCCCGGGCGCCGCGGAGCGGGAAGTCTGTCGCCAGCCAAACCAACGCTCCACATCGGCGACCTCACACCGCGCAGGGGTAGGTGTGATGCTGGCCGAACACAACGCAGTGAAAGAAGTCGATGGAGCAGTCCCATAGCTGCATGTTGGCCCGCGTGATGCCCTTGAAGCTGAGGCGCTTCATGGCTTCCCACATCGCCTTTTGGGCACAGTCTGAACAGTCCACCTGAGCCGTTATGCAGCCCGCCTTAGCGCTCGGGACGAACATCATCGACATCGCCACCGCCATCAGGAGTACCAGCACCGAGAACAACCTCGTGCGCTGAGACATAGTGTCCTCCTCTCGAGAGCCGGGCACGCGACGCCGCCCCCCGCGACGCCTTTGCGTTGCGGCTCCGTTAATCGACTGAGACGGCCACGGGCCACCGTTATCCGGACCACGGAAGGGGAGGGGGGCCAACCGGCAGCGCAGCGGGTAGCATCCGGCATAGAATCCGTCGCATGCGAGTTCGCGTGGATTCGATCGGTTGCCGGTTGAACATCGGCGAGATGGACGAGTTGGCAAGGAGCTTTGCGTCCCGGGGCCACCGCATCGTCGGTCCGGGCGACGCAGCCGATCTGTTCGTTTTCAATACCTGCGCCGTAACCCATGTGGCCTCGCGCAAGTCGCGCAAGATTCTGCGTCAGATCCGGCGCCACAACCCCGCCGCCAAGGTGATCGCGACGGGCTGCTACGCCGAGCTCGCGCCCGCCGAGGTGCAAGCGCTCGGGGTTGACGGGGTGGTGTCCAACGCGGACAAGGACCGCCTGATCGAGATCCTGGAGCAGGACGGGCTCCTGTTGGACGCGGATCCGGTGCCGGAGCCGGGCCAGTCCGCATGCGCGGCCCTGCCCGCCGGACGCACGCGCGCCTTCGTCAAGGTCCAGGACGGCTGCGACAATCGCTGTACCTTCTGTATCGTCACCGTGGCTCGGGGGGAGGGCCGCAGCCGTCCCATGTCCGAGATCATCGATCAGATCCGCCAGCTCGACACGATGGGCTACCAGGA
>JACZXM010000403.1 GCA_022571615.1 Acidobacteriota bacterium
TCGCCGACCTCGAGGTGTTCGGATTCGAGCTCGTCGGACAGTCCGAGATACTGGCCAATCCGGATGACACCGGCGACGGATTCGGCAGCGATCGGACGAACCTGGATCGTTTCCTGCTGCGCTTCCGCAAGCCGACCGAGACACCGTAGCTGAGCTCTTTGCCGTGGCGGCCGATCATGAGTGCCGGTCGGCAATGGGACCCGCAGCCGCGCCGAACACCCTCGGGCATGTTGCCGACTCTGTGGGCTGGTCGCGGCACGCACCGGGCCAATCGGAATGGTACACGGTGGTCCGGCCCCAGGATCAGCCGACCCTTCGCGACGACGAACTACTGGTGGTGCGATTTCACTACGTGGGTCCGGGCGGGCTGGAAGGCCTCGGACTGCGCTTCATCCCGGGTCGCGGAATCTCCGACCAGGATCGAGAGGGCAATACGGGGGCAGTGGTACTCAGCGAGTCAGTCACCGCGGCGATGTGGCCTGGACAGAACGCGATCGGTAAGATCCTGAGACGCGCACCGTGCTGTTACTGGCGACCGCCACCGTCGCCTGCTACCGATCGGTTGGCTGGCTTGTTCACGACGGTGAAGACTGTAGCTGGCAGTCGATCAGCAGAAAAACCTCCGATCCGTCGCCGACCCTCGGAAAACCGGAGCAGACCCGTTTATACTTATAGGTAAGGTCAAATCTGGCCGTCCGGCAAGCTGCGGCTTGGGGGGGATATGTGGGGCGGGCTACGAGACGATCCCGTGATCTGGCTCTCCGGGCTCGTCTACGCGCTCGTAGTTCTACCCTTTCTCGCTCCGATCTTGGATCCCGACCGGCTGGCGGCGTTCTCCGACAACTACGCGCCAGCGGTGCTCATTGTCGTCACCCTGGTGGCGCTCCTGAGCCGCATCGCACCGGCTCGTTCCCGAGATGAGCGGCGGTTCTGGCTGGGGATAGCAGCTGCCCACGGTGCGTGGCTTGCGGTCAGGGTGCTGTACGTTCTGGTTCCGGAGCAGACAGTGGCCCTGCAACTGACGGCCGACGGTCTGATCCTGCTGTACTACGCGAGCCTCCTCGTGGCCATCTCGTTCCGACCGCACCTGGCCGCACGAGGGAGAGCCGCCGGCATCGGTCGACAGATCGAGCTGCTGGGCAGCTTGCTGTTCGCGCTCAGCTTGCTCGTCTACTTCGTGTTGATCCCGGCAAAGCAGGGTGAGTCTGTCTACCTCAGCGCGTGGACCTCCTTCTCCATGTACGGGGTCTTCGACCTGGTCTTGCTCGCCAGCTTCGCCACGCTCTGGAGCGCCCGAGACCTTGCGCCTCGCTGGCGATCCATCTACGGCCTGATGCTTGTCAACGTCACCACCTGGGCATTGCTGGACTTCACGGAAGGAGCGATGGAAGTCGAGTTTATCCCCTGGGTGGACTCGGGTACCGCTCTGGACATTCTCTGGTTTCTGCCCTACGCACCGGTCATCCTGGCGGCGCGCATCGGCGCTCCGAACTGGCCCATGACAGCGGGCCGGGCTGCGGCGGCGACCGACGAAGGGCTGCAAGAGGACGCCTGGGGCATGGGCCGGCTGGTGGCCTTCGCCATGACCCTCCCCGCTGTCCATCTCACGCTCAGTGCGTTTGGCTGGATGCAGTACGGGGCCTCTCGGGAGCTTGCGTTCTGTACCGTAGCCACGTTGCTGGTCCTGGGGGCGTTGGCCTTCGTACAGCAGCGAATCTCCGCCCGGCAGCGGTTGCGCGCCGTGGAGGATCTGGCGCGAAGCGAAGAGAAGCTGCGCCGCTCCCAGAAGTTAGAGGCGATCGGGACACTCACCAGCGGGATCGCGCACGATTTCAACAACCTGCTGGGGGGTATCGACGGCTTTACCAAGCTCGCGATCGAACAGCTTCCGGACGATTCGCCGGCCGTGGACGATCTCCGCCAAGTGCTCGAGACCAGCGGGCGTGCAGCCGACCTGACGGGCCGACTCTTGCTGTTCAGTCGACGCGAAACCCCCCACCTCGACGTCGTCGGAATCAACGACCTGCTCGCGAACACCTCGGAGCTGTTGCGGCAGCTACTCGCCGAGAATATTGAACAGGAGCTGCGCACTGACCCCACGCTCGGGCACGTCCGTGCCGACCCGATCCAGATCGAGCAAGTCATCGTGAACCTTGCCCTCAACGCTCGGGACGCGATGCCCGAGGGGGGGAAGCTACTTATCGAGGCGAGCACTGTGGAAGTGGGCGGTTCTGGTAGGCGGGCCGACGACCAGATGCCAGGCCGCTACGTCAGGGTCTCGGTCTCGGACACCGGTCATGGGATGAGCCAGCAGGTACGCGAGCGCATATTCGACCCGTTCTTCTCGACCAAGGAAGCCGATAAGGGGACGGGCCTCGGGCTTTCCATCTGCTATGGCATCGTCGAAGCGCACGGCGGCCGGTTCGACGTAAGCAGCGTCCCGGGAGAAGGCACAACCGTCTCGTTCCTTCTGCCGAGCGTCGAGCCCCCGGAGCCGGTAGCCGTTTAACGAAGGACGCGAGCTCATGCAACGTCCCAACATTCGTGCCGTGACTCCGTAGGAGTCATCCTAGGCTGGCGTGTGGGCCTACGGCGTCTATCAGCAGGACTATGCGCTCGAAGCCTGGATCCTGGGCAACCGCGAGTTCGCCGCTGCTCACAAGGAAGGAGCTGCTGCTGGTGCACGCTCCCTCGGTGTCCCCGTGGTCGAGGTGTGCGGGCCAGGCGTCGACCGATATCTCGAGCGTCACCGACTTACCCTTACCGTTCGAGGGAGTGTGGCAGATCTCTATCTTCGGGCCAGCTTCAGTAGGCGGCGTGTAGTTCTCACGCTCGGATTTCTCCGAGTCCCTGGCCAGCGCGATCGCCGTCACCGAGAACATGGCAACGGCCATGCTGAGGATCATTCCGATGCTGCGCTCGTTGGGCAGAAGCCGACGACTCTTCACATTCCGGTTCAAGGGCCACCTCCCTGTGAGTTTCCGGTTGTGCGTCCTGCGCATAATCAACTATATAAGTTAACAGATATCATTTTCAATTGCTTAAACATATTAAGAATACTTTTAAGATAGATATAGATGATCACAGTGATGTTAAAGTACATAAAGCTAACTCTACATACTTCAGGTCACACTTGGGGCGCTCATAGGGAGATTTAGAGAAAACAGACCCCAGGGGCACCGAAGGGTCCTGCTTGTTGGGAAGCTAGGTCCAGATCGCCGACGACCGGCTGCACGGTCGCTGAGACGCGGGTGGCGGTGGAGGACGTGCATGGGCGGGGG
>JACZXM010000404.1 GCA_022571615.1 Acidobacteriota bacterium
CGGCGCCGAAAGGAAAGCCACGCGACTCGATGCCGACCACGCCCTCGGGCGGGTTGGCCCGGTATGGCTCGCACAGGGCCTGGACGGAGAGGCGAAACGCTTCCGCGTCCTGGAGCAACGGCGTAATGTCCTTGAACAGGATGCCCTGGCGCGGAAAATCCGGAACCTCACGGATTGCCCCGCGCAGCTGCTCCTCGATCGCAGACAGGTCCACAGCCAGACTCACATGTCAGGGCCACCAGCCACGCCAGCCCGCACGCCACGCAAGGCGAAAGATAATGGTCGGGGCGAGAGGATTCGAACCTCCGGCCTCACGGACCCGAACCGTGCGCGCTTCCAAACTGCGCCACGCCCCGACGCCGGAAATCAGCCCGAAAGGCGGAGTTTAGCATGCGCTCTGAGTGCTCACTAGCGTGATCAAGCAGGCCGTGGTGGAGGTGTGATGGGTCTGGTTACGCCGCTAACAGCGCGGTTTGACAGTTTGTGACAGCCGCCGTCCTCGGTCATACTCGCCTCTCGTCCTTCCTTTCCCAAGCGTGTCTTTCGCCCCTCGATGACCCAGCCTCGTTCTGCGCCGCAGCCCGATGCGAACTCGACCCCGGCCGACGAGGCGCTCGTGCGCCACCTCCCGCGGGCCGCTGTTGGGGGTCTGCTCATGGGCTTGGCGAACCTGGTTCCAGGAATCAGCGGCGGCACCATGCTGCTGGCTGCCGGCGTCTATACCGATTTCATCGAGTCCGTCGCCAAGACCACGCGCCTGCAGCTCGAGCGGCGCTCGCTGGTGCTGCTGCTGGTGATCACCTCCGCCGCGGCGCTCGCCATCCTGGCTTTCGCGGGGCCCGTGAAGGACCTGGTGATCGATCATCGCTGGATCATGTACAGCATTTTCGTCGGCCTCACTCTGGGAGGGATTCCGGCCCTGTGGCGCATGGCGCGACCCGGCAGCGTCACGCTCTGGGTGGGGGCGGGCGGAGGCTTCGGCGTGATGCTGGCGCTCGCGCAGGGCGCCGGCGCGGCAACCGGAAGCGGTGGGAGCGGTTTCCTGCCCCTGCTGTTCGCCGGCTTCGCCGGCGCGGCATCGATGATCCTGCCGGGAATCAGCGGTGGCTACCTGCTGCTGCTTCTGGGGCAATACGTGCCGATCCTGACAGCGATCGACACCGCGGCCGAAGCCGTCGGCGCGGCCGAGTTCCAGGCGGCCGTAGACCCCGTGGTCTCGGTCTTCCTGCCGGTAGGTCTGGGGCTCGTTGTCGGCGTCGCCGCGGTCAGCAACCTGCTGCGCTACCTGCTGCGCGAGCATCGTCAGGCAACGCTGGGAGTCCTACTCGGCCTTCTCGCTGGGGTCGTGGTCGGGCTGTGGCCCTTCCAGCACACAATGGTGCCTTTGCCCGGCACCTCGATCAAGGGACGCGAGGTCACGCCGGAGAACATCGGCGAGTTCGATCCGCAAGACTGGCCGCTGGGGTATTTTGAGCCGACCAGAAACCAGGCCGCTGCCGCTGCCGGACTGGTGCTTGCCGGCGGTCTCGCTACGTTGCTGGTCACGCGCATGGGCGGCGACTGATCGGCCGGAAGACCGGCTGGCAGGCTAGCAGGCTGTGGTAGAAGTGTGAACTCTATTCGCCCGGATGTAGATCTGCGCGCACGGCTTCGTCGAGCTGTCCCTGCCAGTCGCGCTGGAGCACTTCGAGGAACCCTCGATGGGTCAGATCCAGGTGCAGCGGGGTGATCGACACGTACCCTTCCTTGACCGTCATGTAGTCGGTGTCGGCGGACTGCTCGATATGCTCGGCCTCTCCGGAGCCGACCCAGTAGTACTTGCGACCGCGGGGATCCACCGCCTCGTGCACGACCTGGTCGTATAGATGCTTGCCCTGCCGGGTGCAGCGCACACCCCGAACTTCACCTCCCGGGACATTGACATTGAGCAGGATGTCCTCCGGCAGGCCGTCCTCGAGAACCCGCCGCGCGACTTGCAGCGCGACATCCGCCGCGCGCTCGTAGCGATAGCCGCGTCCTTGCTTGGCCCCGCTCTCGTACTGCTCGAACCCGACCTGCGAGATCGCGAACGACGGGATACCCAGGATCGTGCCCTCGAGGGCCGCCGCGACGGTCCCCGAGTAGGTGACGTCGTCGCCGATATTGCCGCCGCGGTTGATGCCCGAGGCCACCAGATCGGGCTTGCGCTCGAGCACCTGCAGGGCGCCCAGATACACGCAATCCGCCGGCGTACCATCGACGGAGTAGGTGCCGTCCGGGAGCCGTCGTAGCGCCACCGGACGGTGCAGCGTCAAGGCGTGGGAGGCGGCGCTCTTCTCGCGGTCGGGCGCAACGACGGTAACCTGCCCCAGCGTCCGCAGCGCATCGGCGAGCGCGTATAACCCTCTGGAGTGGATCCCGTCGTCGTTGGTGACCAGAATCGACAGGGACAAAGAATCGGTCTCCCGCCCGCCAGCACGTTGTGTCCACGTCGGGGCGAGAGGATTCGAACCTCCGACCTCATGACCCCCAGTCACGGAGTCGCCCCTCCTAAATCCCGTTACAAATCAGTGAAACTCGTTTACTCGGTTGATTTTACGGTGGGTTACTTGTTCCATATAACCATCTTGGTTTTCGATGGTTCACTACCTGAGTTGGTGACTCCCTGGTGACTCCAGGTCGGGGTCATAGGGTCGACTCCGGAGGTTTCAACGTTGTGCGGCTCACGAGGAGGGCTGTAGACGCGGCGAGATACCCGCACGGTAACGGTTCGAAGCGGCGGTTTGTGCTCTGGGATAACGAACTCGCAGGCTTCGGGCTGCGAGTATACCCGAGCGGGCGCAAGGTGTTCGTTTTCAGCTATCGCGTGGCCGGCCGCAAGCGGCTCACCACCGTCGGGCCTTACGGCGCGCTCACGGTACAGGAAGCGCGCAAGCGCGCCAGGAAAGCACGCGTCGAGGTCGGCGACGGAACTGACCCGCAGGAAGCAAACCGCCGGCGGCGACAGCAAGGCATGACGTTACGCGACCTTGCACGCGAGCACATGGAGGAGCTTGAAGCGAAGCGGAAGCCGGCGACCGTCACCGCGTATCAGGGCCTACTGGACAAGCACATCCTCCCGCGGCTCGGCCACCTGCGGCTTGCGGCGATCACCGAAGAGGACGTTCGTCGGTTTCAGCGAAGAATGAGAGAGACGCCCTATGCGGCGAACCGGGCTCTGTTTCTCTTCGGCAAGCTCTTGGCGATCGCCGAACGTCGTGGTTTCCGCA
>JACZXM010000405.1 GCA_022571615.1 Acidobacteriota bacterium
TTCGGTGTGCTCAGGTAAATTGCCGCGGTGCGCTCGGTGCGGTGCCGATCGAGAACCTCGATCACCGACTCGGGCGAGTCCACCACCCCCAAGAACGGCACCGCCACCGGTTCTCCCAGAAACGATTGGACGATCCCAGCGATCAACGGCCAGTAGGGCGCCAGCAGCAGCACCTCGTCGCCGGGGTCGATGGTGGCGCCAACCGCGGCTCCGAGCGCCCCGGTCGCGCCGGCGGCCACCAGGATATTGTCGGGTTCGGTGGCGATCCCGGTGCACGATCGATGCCGCTCCACCAGCGCTTCGATAAGAACCGGCAACCCGTGCGGCGGCGCGTAGCGGTGCATGCCGGGGTGATCGGCGACCCGGAGATCCTCCATGCGGCAACCCACCGCCGGCTCCATCCAGGTATCGCCCACGTGCAGCGGATAAACCTCTCCCTGCATGCTCTTGAGCCGATTCGCCAGCTTGGAAAACAGCGAGCCCTGCATGCTGGCGACGGATCGGGCTACCTCCGGGTGCCGCGGCATGGGTCAACGATAGGTCATGCGGCGGCGAGGATCGAATCGGCGATCGCGCTATCCTGAAGGGGTTGCCGCACTCCGAGCCTCCAGGACGATCTGCGCAAGATGTCGGAAGGGGGAGGGAGGTGTTGGCGTGGGGTCTCCGCAACAGCCAGCTTCTGGAGGTGGTGAGTGAGCTGTTCTACGCGCGGGCGCGCGGGTCCGGGTTTCCTGGGGCTGCTGTTGGTTCTCGGAGGCATTGCGGCATCTGCGGGCGCCGCGGCGCAGCTGAGGCCGGGTGCCTTGCAAGGCAGGCCGCTGGTTCCCGCGGGTGATCTGGTCGTCGATCGCACCACCGGGAGACCGGCGGTCGGCGCGATGGCCATGAACCTCGTACGCAGCCCCGACGCGTCCGGTCCCAAGGGTGGGGGTCGCTACCTGGTCGCGGTGAACTCGGGCTTCGGCGTGGCCTTCGACGCCGACACCAACAACATCCAGCAATCGCTGCAGGTGATCGACCTCTCTCTGCGGCCACCGCAGGTCATCCAGAACGTCTACTTTCCGGCGCCGCAGAGCGCCTCCGTAGGTGCTGTCTTCGATCGTCGCCCCGATACCCAGGGCCTCTATTGGCTGTACGTCTCCGGAGGCGTTGAAAACCTCGTCTGGCGGTTTCGCTTCGATCCCCAGGCGGAGGTCCCGATCCTGGACACCTCCCCGGGGCCCGGCACCCGGGTCGAAGCAAGCAGCATCTCGGTCGAAGGATTCGCCCGGCAGGCACCCTCGCCCCGCTACCACGGCAATCGCGCGCCAGTTTATCCACTCGGCATCGATCTCTCCCCCGACGGCGAGACGCTGTACGTGGCCAACAACCTGGCGGACAATCTCGGTATCGTCTCCGGCCTGAGCGGGCTCCGCGAGCTGGAACGGGTCGACCTGCGTCCCTCCCGGCGCATCGCCGCGCAGCCCTACGACGTCGTGGTGGCGCCGCACACCGACGGGCACCACGTCTTCGTCAGCCTCTGGGCGACGGCGGAGGTGGTACGCGTGGACCCGCAACGTCTCTCGCAACCGCCGGTCCGCATCAACGTCGCAAGGCACCCCACCGAGATGGTGGTGTCGGCCGACGGCTCAAGGCTCTACGTCGTGAACTCGAACGCCGACACGGTCTCGGTCATCGACACGGCTGCGGGCCGGGAGGTGGAGCGCATCCACACGGGTCTGGTCGAAGAGGGAGGGCTGATCGGCGCCAGCCCCGAAGGACTGGCACTCAGCGGTGACGGCGCTCGGCTCTACGCGGCCAACGCGCACGCGGCGACGGTGGCGGTCATCGAGCTGTCGAGACTCGCTCGCGGCTTGCCGGATAACGACGAACATGACGAACAGGAGGAACGCCGGAGCGAGGTCATCGGTTTCATTCCCACCGGCCTCTATCCCTCCGCGCTGGCGGTGGCAGACGGCCGGCTCTTCGTCGCCAACGGCAAGGGCACCGGCTTCGAGAGCTCATCGCAGGTGGTCTCCGACACCGGGCTCTACCCGAACGCGCCGAACGAGAGCTACCCCGTGCGCGACAACCGGCCTAGCGGCCAGGACATCAAGTCGCTGACCGCGGGCAACCTGTCGATCTTGTCCGAGCCGGCGGGCCCTGACCTCGCCGCCTACACCCAGACCGCGATGCAGGCCAACGGCCTGCTGGGAGAGCACAAGACCTCGCTCTTCGACGGTCCGTCGCCGATTCGCCACGTCATCTACGTCATCAAGGAGAACCGTACCTACGACCAGGTCTTCGGCGATCTGAAGAAGGGAAAGGAGTTTGAGCGGCGTGTCCATGGTTAGAACAAAGAATACAGCTGTGCGAGCGGTAGTGTGCTTGCCGGCGCACAGGTGATGATCTATGTCGGTGGCATCCTCGTACTGTTGGTGTTTGGCGTCATGCTGACCAACAGGATCTACGACATGCGAATTCTGGCCGAGCGTGTGAACTTCTTTCGGAGTGTCGTCGTCGTAGGGTTCTTGTTTGGACTTCTGACCGTGATTATGCTGGAGACTCCGTGGAATGTCGTAATGAGCGACGCCCCGGATTATTCGACCGCCGATATCGGAAGTCTGCTGATGACGTCCTATCTGCTCCCCTTCGAAGTCACGGCAATACTTCTTCTGGCCGCCCTGATCGGGGCTTCGATGCTGGCTACGGGGAGTGAAGGAGACGAGGAGGGAGAGGCGTGATCGGTCTTGAACATTACCTGATCATTTCGGCCCTGCTTTTCTCGCTCGGGATCCTGGCCGTCTCAACCCGACGAAACGCCATCAGCGTCCTGATGGGTGTTGAGTTGATCCTGAACGCGGGTAACATCAACCTCGTCGCATTCTCCAAGTATTCGGATATCGGGCTCAACGGACAGGTGTTCGCTCTGTTCGTGATCGTCCTCGCGGCTGCCGAAGCGGCTGTCGCACTGGCTATCGTGCTCAATATTTACAGGAACCATCATACGGTCACGGTCGACCGCATGGATAGCCTGAGCGGCTAACGCCGGGAGTCCGTTTGGAACTCATCCTTCTCCTTCTCATCCCGATTTTGCCGCTGCTGGGCTTCGTAATCTTAGTCTTCTTCGGGCGACGGCTCCCACGCGGAGGCGCCTGGATTCCCCTCACGTTTATTGCAGTGGCCTTCCTGCTGTCCCTGCGAATTTTCTTTCTGGCGGTTACGGCCTACGATCCCGGTTTCAGCATCCCCTT
>JACZXM010000406.1 GCA_022571615.1 Acidobacteriota bacterium
TCCCTTGATCAGGTCGATGCGTAGGACAACATCCATCGAGGTTTCCAATCCGGTGCCGTTGACCTCGCCTTCGCCCTGACGCGCGTGCCCATCGCCGAAGTAGAAGTAGGCGCCCGGGTGAAAGATGGGCAGGTAGACGGTGGTGCCCGGGCGAACCTCCTGTGCATCCATGTTGCCGCCGAAATCCCCCGGCCACAGACCGGCGAACGCCTCCTCGCCGCGCGGCGCCACCGCCACGCGACCGAGCATGGGGCGAAGATCGATGGTGATCTGCTGCATGACGCTGTCAGGAAGCGCCACCGTCCCGGTCATCGCCTCGAGGTCCAGATGCCATTCGTAGCGCCGCGCCTGGATCGGATCGTTCAGCAGCCGCAGCTTGCTGTCCGATGCCAGCCCACCAAAACCCGGGTACAGCTGCACCCCCGCCAGATCGTGATTGGGCCTGACCTCGATGATTTCCACCACCAGCGTATCGTCGGGTGTCGCGCCCTCGATGTAGAACGGTCCCACCTCTCCCGGGAAGGCTCCCCCGCCGGGCTCGTAGTACGCCCCGCCGTTGGTGCGCGAATGCAGGGTCGTGCCCGGCTGAATCCGCAGCACCGGCTCGCGGACCGCGAAGGTCGGGTAACCTACCGTGGGCTCAAAGTGCACGGTTTCCTGAGCAAGCGCGCTGCCCTGAGCAAGAGCCGTTCCCGCGATCATGGCGACAAGCAGCAAGGTCGTGTTTCGGATGCGCATGGTGTTTCTCCGGAGGGTTCGAGTGGGCCGGAAAGCTCGTGGCTGCCCGAAGCCTAGCAGGCCGACTTGCCAGAAAGGACATCCCCGGGGGCGACGGGTGTCGTGCAATTCGCTCACAGGGCTGCCGGGACTCTGGAGAACCCTGGAGTTCCGGCACGAATTCTGGTAGACCAGGCAAAGCTGGTGCCTGTCGCTCAGAGGGTACCGGCTGGAAACGACGCAGCGCTTTCTCCCGCCGTCAACGGCGGGAATCGCTCGGAGGACCGGCTTCGATGCCCGACGTGGAGATCATCACCGACACTGAACCGGCGGTCTCGCGACGTGACTTCATCAAGGGCGTCATCGCCAGCGGTGCGACTGTGTCCTCGGCCAGCTACCTGTTCAGAGCCGGTGGCATGGCTCTGGCGCAAGCACCTGCCGGTGCCGTCGAACGGCTCGCAACGCTCCGAGTCAACGGCCAGCAGCGGCGGGTCGACATCCTGCCGCAGGAAACCCTGGCCATGACGCTCCGCTACAAGCTCGGTCTCACCGGCACCAAGATCGGGTGCGATCGAGCCGAATGCGGGGCCTGCACGGTTCTGATCGATGGAGTGCCCTACTACTCTTGCTCTCTGCTCACCCACAGCGTGCGCGGGCGCGAGGTGACCACCATCGAAGGACTGGCCGAGCCCTCTGGCAAGCTGCACCCGGTGCAACAGGCGGTTGTGGACGGCGGTGGTTTCCAGTGCGCTTTCTGCGCCCCGGGGTTCATCCTCGGCATGGTCGCCCTGATCGAGGCCAACCCTGACCCGACCCGGAGCCAGGCCGCCGAGGCACTGGCGGGCAATCTGTGCCGTTGCTGCGACTACAACAAGATCCTCGATTGCACCCTGCGCGCCGCCGAGTACACGCGCCGCGGGGTCACGGCCGAGGTGGGATAATGGCCGACAACAGCTCGCTCATCGGACGAGACATTCCGCCCCCGGATCTGGTGGCGAAGGTCACCGGCAAGGCCCGGTTCGCGGAGGATTTTCGCGCCGACGGCATGCTGTTTGCCAAGCTTCTCGTGAGCCCGATGCCGCACGCCAGGGTGCGGCGGATCGATGCCAGCGCGGCGCTACGATTGCCGGGTGTCTCAGGCATCCTGACTGCGGAGGACCTCCCCGAGGCCAACAACCCCTACGCCGAGCGGCCCCTGACCATGGAGCCACTGTACGAAGGGGAGCCGATCCTGGCGGTTGCGGCCGTCGACGAGACCACCGCGGCAGCCGCGATCGAGCGCATCGAGATCGATTTCGAGCCGCTGCCGTTCGTCATCGACCCGCTCGAGAGCCTTCGTCCCGGTGGGCCTGACGCCCGGGTAGGCGGCAACACCTTCGTGCGCGAGGACCGGGCGCTTCGCCTGGAGGCGGTGAAATGGCCCGCCGAGCTGTTCCGGCAGGCCGGCGATCAGCTGCCGATGGGCGAGCCGACCGCCGAGTGGACGATTGGCGATGTCGCCGCCGGCCTCGCCGCGGCGGACTTCGTGCTCGATGAAAGCATCGTGCACCAATCGCTGACCCACCACCCGCTCGAGCCGCGCAGCTGCATGGCCTACTGGATGAACGGCAAGCTGTATCTGCATGCCTCCACCCAGAGCACGGTCCGCACCCTGGGTGCCGTAGCCCGCGGTGTCGGGATCGATCCTTCCGAGGTGGTTTTCATATCCGAGTACTGCGGTGGCGGTTTCGGCAGCAAGATCGCCGGTAGCATCAACATGCCGATCCCCGCTCTGCTGGCCCGCAAGATCGGACGGCCGGTCATGCTGCGGGTAACGCGCGCCGAGGAGAACTACTTCGGTCGGGCGCGGCCCGGCTTCCAGGCGCGCGTGAAGATGGGGTGGCGTTCGGACGGCCGGGTAACCGCGATCGATCTGTACGTTGTCCAGGACAACGGTCCGTACGGAAGCCAGAGCGACATGTTCACCGCCGGGTCGATCGCTTCGCTGGCGTACACCCCCTTGGCCATGCGGTTCCGCGGCATCTCCGTGCTCACCAACACGCCGCCGCGATCGGCTCAGCGCGCCCCGGGCGGCGTGCAAGTGGTCACCATGCTCGAGCCGCTCATGGACCGGGCGGCGCGCCGGCTCGGAATCGACCGCGTGGAGATCCGCAAGATCAACGCCGCCGACCACGAGACGAAGTTCGGCCCGCGCCAAACTCCGCTCACCAGCGCCTTCGTGCGCGAGGCGCTCGACAAGGGCGCCGAGCTGTTCGGGTGGCAGGAGCGGCAGCGGCTCAGCAGGCGCCGCAACGGGACCAAGGTCACCGGTGTGGGTGTCGCGCTCAGCCCGTTTGTGGGCGGCAGCACGGGCTACGACGGCCTGGTGATCCTGAAACCCGACGGCACCCTCACGATCCACCAGGGAATCGGCAACCTCGGTACCCATTCGATGGCCGACACCGCGCGCGCGGCGGCCGACGTGCTGGGCATGCCCTGGGAGCAATGCAAGGTAGTGTGGGGCA
>JACZXM010000407.1 GCA_022571615.1 Acidobacteriota bacterium
TGAGAAAGCCTACCGGGCTCAGGTCCTACCGGGTCTGCGCTACGCGGCCGGCCTGTCGCTATGCCGTGACCTGTGCGCCGGCGAGGTCCCACAGAGCGAGATCGCCGACGGCGTAAATCGGCTCACCGAGCTATTGCGATCCTTCAGTCCGGCGATCGAACCCAGCTCGACCGAGCCCGGCGTTTTCTGGCTCGATGCCTCCGGGTTGATCGGGTTGGAGCGGTCGTTGCAATCCTGGGCTCGACGCATTCGCGCAACGCTACATCGGGAACGGTTCGTAGCCAATGTTGTGGTGGGCTTTTCCCGCTTCGGGACTTACACGCTGGCACGAACGACTCGGGGGCTCCAAGTTCTCGATGATCCGGCTCGCGAAATGATTGCCAGCCATGCCGTTCGGCTCGATCGGATACAGCTCTGCCCTCGGCTGCGCGAACGGCTCGCAAAACTCGGGATCCATACTGTCGGTGAGTTTCTCTCCCTACCTGCCGATGGAATCGGTCGCCGCTTCGGTCCCGAGGCGCTAAGGCTGCACCGGCTCGCTGCTGGCGCACTCTCCTCACCGCTCGATCCAAAGGCACCCGAGGAGCCGATCCATGCCTGGATCGAGCTCGAGCATCCGGAATGCGACGCGATCCGGCTCACGTTTGCCATCAAGCGAGTGCTACACACGCTGCTGCGACAAACAGCGGCCAAAGGACACGGCTTGTCCGAGCTACATCTACATCTGGCACTCGATGACGGCTGCACTTCCGATGACAGCATCCGCACTGCCGAGCCCACTCTCGAACTCGCCCAGATTCTCGATCTGGTGCACTTGAAGCTCGAAACGATCGAGCTGAGCGCCGGGGTCGTGGAGATCACGCTCAGGGTCGGCAGCACCCCTACCGGAGCAGAGCAGCTCGGACTGTTCGCCGACAAGCCCCGTCGCGACCTGTCGGCTGCCAATCGCGCTTTTGCCCGTATTCGAACCGAGTTCGGTCATCTGGCGGTGGTTTGGGCCAAGCTGCGCAAGGCACACCTGCCAGAGGCTTCCTTTAGCTGGGAGCCACTCGAGCAGGCTCAGCTCCCGGCTCCCCGACGAGTTCGAGAACGGACGCTGATGCGCCGCATCTTCGACCGTCCCGTTTCGCTACCCCACCGCGGACATCATGAGCCCGACGGTTGGTTGGTTCGGGGTCCCGAACAAGGACCGATGGTCAAGGTCTTCGGCCCCTACACGATCACCGGCGGTTGGTGGATACGCGAGGTGCAGCGCGATTACCATTTCGTCGAGACCCAGAAAGGGGACATCATGTGGGTCTATTACGATCGGCGACGCCGACGCTGGTTCCTGCAAGGCCAAGTGGAATAGCCCGGGCGCGGCGACCACCGCACCCGGGCCGTTTTTCGTCTTCCGGTGGGGCTGGCAGCCCGCTCAGTACAGGGAACCGCCGAACTCGCTCATGGCCATCTTGCGCTCGGCCACCGAATCCTTGAGCGTCTTGCCGGCCGTGAACTTGGGCACCCGGCGCGCGGCGATGTAGATCGGAGCACCGGTCTGCGGATTGCGGCCGGTGCGAGCCTTGCGGTCCGCCGTGGAGAAGGTGCCAAAGCCCGTGAGCGTCACTTTGTCGCCGGAGCTCAAGGCGTCCTGGATCCCCCCGATCAGCGCTTCGTACGCTTTCAGCGCCTGCGCCTTGGAGATCTCGGCCTCCGCGGCGATGCGCTCGACGAAGCTCATCTTGTGCAGATTATTGGGCATGGCGCACCTCGCTTTGTGATGTGCCTCCCAACACATTCCTGGCCGAGGACCGATTCCAATACGGAACCAACCCAAAGAGTACGGCCCTCTCCGGTGTTGGCGCAAGGGTTAACTACAATATCTTGTGCTTCCTCTTGTCTCCATACCCAACATGATGTAGGCGAACGGGATCCGCGAGCAGCTCTGAGCTTCCCACAGTAGAATCGCCGCGGTCCGTCGTAGAGACCACAACGGGCCTGCTAGGCAGGAGCGACAAGTGCCCAAGAGCTACAAGATCGCGGTCATTGCCGGCGACGGGATCGGGCCCGAGGTCGTTCGCGAAGGCCTGCGCGTGCTGGACGCAGCCGGTGACCGCTTCGGCCTCGAGGTTGAAACGACCGAGTATCCCTTCGGCACCGAGCACTGGCTGCGAACGCAGGAAATCTTCCCCGATTCGGCGACCGACGAGATCATCCAGCACGACGCCATCCTGCTCGGAGCCATCGGTGACCCGCGCGCCCCAGTGGGCCTGATCGAGCGAGGCATCATCGGCCACCTGCGCTGGGATCTGGACCTGTACGTGAACCTGCGTCCGATCAAGCTGTACCACGAGCGCTTTTGCCCGCTAAAGAACAAGACCCCGGCCGATGTAGACATGGTCATCGTGCGCGAGAACACCGAGGACGCCTACGTACAGAAGCCGGTCTTCGAGCACCAAGGAACGCCGCAGGAAACCGCCTCCCAGCAGATGCTGTACACCCGCGCCGGCACCGAGCGCATCATCCGCTACGCCTTCCAGGTGGCAATGTCGCGCCCGCGCAGGCAACTGCTGCTCATCGACAAGGCCAACGCGGTGCGCGCACAGGAACTGTATACGCGTGTTTTCGCCGAGATCGCCCAGGAGTATCCGGACATCGAGACCGATCACGCCTACATCGACGCGGCCTGTATGTGGATGGTCAAGAACCCCGAGTGGTTCGACGTGGCCGTGACCACGAACCTGTTCGGCGACATCATCACCGATGTGGGCGCCATGATTCAGGGCGGCATGGGAGTGGCCGCGTCGGCCAACCTGCATCCCGGCAAGCTCGGTCTGTTCGAGCCCATCCACGGCTCGTTCCCGCGTGCCGCGGGCAAGAACATCGCCAATCCGGTGGCCACGATCGCAGCGGTGGCCATGATGCTCGAGTACCTCGGGGAAAAGGACGCCAGCCAGGCCGTAGAGGGGGCCATCGCAGCGCTGTTGCAGTCCGGCCGTGTGACCTCGCTCAAGGCGGGTGCCTATCCCACCGACCAGCTCGGCGAAATGATCCTCGAGCTGCTGCGCGGCTGATTCGACGCCGCCGGCCCAACATCCTGATCGCACCGCGCCCCGGGGTGCGTGGGTCCAACCTGCATTTCTCAAGGGGGTGCTACTGCGGGGGCGGAAAGCGGCGCGTCTACGGCGTTGCACTCGGTCGGGCCCCACGCCGTACTGCAACAGTACGCCTGC